>JAVHWG010000268.1:0-23172 GCA_032159965.1 Mycobacterium sp. | reverse complement strand
TTGAGCCCGACAAATCGATCGTGATGTCCAGAACAGGTCCGTCGAACTGGGATGTGTGCCGCCAGCCGACGTCGGAAATCACTTTGAGCATCCCGGTGTTCTCGACGAGGACGTCGGCAGTGAACGTGTGAATTCCATTGCTAATAGCGACTTCCCCCAGGCGTTTTAACAGCACAGTGGCCACGCCGCGGAGATGGTCCTCGTGGGCGACCGCGACGGCCACCTCGGCTAGGCCGGGTTCACTCGACAACGCGTAGTTGGCTACTCCGATTAGCTGTCCGGCTTCAAACCCACCTACGGCACACTGCGTCTCGTCGCATTCGACGAGTTCGTGCATGAACTTGTCCAAGCGGGCGGGGTGAGCTACGAAGAATCGCATGTATGTTTCACGCTCCGTGAAGCGCTGATGAAGCTGCATCACGGCGTCGAAGTCGTCGGGTTCGAGGCGACGCACGATAATGGTCGTTCCGTCGCGCAGACAAACATGCATTGCCTCGTCGTAGTGTCGCGCCGCTTTCAGTCTTTGCATGCCAGTCTCATTCGTGTACCACCTGCACCGAGCATTCCGGGTGCGGCAGGACCGCCGCCTTCGCGGCCTGAGAGCCGTCGATACCCACGACAATCGGTTTCGGTGAATCCGGATATGCCATCTCTCGCTCCTCCACTACTCACCAACGCTATTGAGCCAGCGCGCGGTCGGGAGGGGCCATTGGTCCCCGCTTTGGGTGGACTTGGTCCCGGGACGAGCGCGCGCCAGCACGGCGCGAACAACCAAGGTCCTATGACCGTGGGACCCGTGACGATGGCACCTAGCCCTGACCCCTGGATTCCCAGCGTTGTAAGGGAACTGTGAAGACCCGTTGACTGCCAGGAGGCACAGCTGGGTGATGGTCGGTGATCGTGGCTCGGAAAACGTGATCGTCAGCTCAACGGCGCCGACCAGCGGAGGACCGTACCTCCGCCGGGGTTGGGCACCATCCTGAAATTGCCGCTCACAACCTGCGCGCGTTCAGCAAGATTGGTCAACCCACTGCCGGTTATGTCTGCCGGGATCCCTTTGCCGTTGTCGACGACCTCGATACGTAATTCGTCGTCGACGGTGACGTTGACGTTGAGGGTGGCAGCTTCTGCATGCCTAACCGCATTGGAAACCGCCTCCCGCACAACTGCTTCAGCGTGATCGGCCAGAGTTGCGCCGATGACCGAGAGCGGCCCGATAAATTGAACCGTGGTACGTATCTCTGTATTCGCGAACTGGGCGATGGCTTCATCCAGCCGTTGCCGCAACCGGGTGCCCGAGGGTGCGCCGTGCAAGTCGAAGATTGCGGTCCGGATCTCCTGTATTGTTTCTTGGAGGTCATCCACGCAACTCGAAAGTCGTTGTTGCAGTTCGGGTAATCGTGCCAGCGGGATGGTTCCCTGAAGCCGGAGGCCGACAGCGAACAGACGCTGTATGACGTGGTCGTGAAGGTCGCGCGCAATGCGATCGCGGTCTGTGAGGACGTCCATTGCTCGCATCTGGCGTTGCGTGACGGCGAGCTGCCACGCCAGTGCGGCCTGGTCAGCGAACGCGGAGAGCATATCGAGTTGTTCTTCGGTGAAGGGGCGCTCGCCTGGGTTGCGAAGCAGCACCAGCACCCCGGCGACGGTTTGGGTTGTGCGAAGAGGAAGCACCAGCGCGGGGCCCCCGCTATGGATGCCTGCGATCCCGAGGTCAATGGTCTCGAGCCGACATGGCGTGCGCATCTTGAACGCCTCGCCGATGGGTGTGCCGCTCGCCGGTATCGTTCGCGAGCCTAGTACGTCGGCATCTCCGGCCGTCTCCGCGACCAGGAGTTCGGATACTTCGTCCGTTGGCAGCTCCAGGCCGATGGGAACCACTACGAACGCCGAGGTTGCGCCGCTCAATGGCATTGCCTCGTCGGCGATGAGCCGGAAAACCCTGGTCGGATCGATTCCCGACAACAGTTCGGTTGCGATGTCTCGGGTGGCTTCTATCCAGGATTGACGGGCCTGCGACTGTTCGTAAAGTCGTGCATTCTCGATCGCGATGCCCGCCGCCGCGGCCAACGCCTGCACGAGCACTTCGTCGTCCTCGTTGAACGGGAGCCCGTCAGCCTTTTCGGTGAGGTACAGGTTCCCGAACACCTGGTCGCGGATGCGGACCGGGACACCAAGGAAGGTGCTCATCGGCGGATGGTGCTCGGGAAAACCCACTGACGCAGGGTGGTGAAAAATGTGATCAAGCCGGATCGGCTTCGGATCGTCGATCAGCACACCGAGAACGCCGCGACCCTCCGGCAACGGACCTATCCTCGCCCGCGTCTCGTCGTCGATGCCCTCGTAGATGAACTCGATCAGTTCATGATCATCGCCGCGAACGCCGAGTGCGCCGTACCTCGCGTCGACGAGGTTGATGGCGGTGTGGACGATCGTGCGGAGCGTCTCGTCGAGTTCCAGACCGGACGTCACCACCAACATCGCCTCGACCAGACCGTCCAGCCGGTCCCTGCCCTCGACGATTTGCGCGACGCGGTCCTGGACCTCAACCAAGAGTTCCCGCAGCCTCAGCTGCGACAACGTGTCGCGTAGGGGGCCCGTGCCGCGCTCAACCTCGCGGCCGGCTTCGTCAGCCACATTATCCATCGTGCCATCACCGCCGCCACGAGCAGCCGCTTCATCGGAATCTAACGGTCAGGTCCGCTATTCCTTTCCAGCTTGGTCGCGAACACCGCCGCCTGGGTCCGGCGCTCCATTCCCAGCTTGGCCAACAAGCGCGACACATAGTTCTTCACCGTTTTTTCGGCGAGGAACATGCGCGCGGCAATCTGCTTGTTGGTCAGGCCCTCACCGAGCAGCCCGAGGAGCGTTCGTTCCTGATCGGTGAGACCCGACAAGGGATCATTGTGCTCGGCTGCGCCGCGTAGCTTGGTCATCAACGCGGCCGCCGCCCGGTTGTCCAGAAGCGACTTGCCGGCCCCAACCTCTTTGATCGCGGTGGCGAGTTCCATGCCCTTGATGTCTTTGACAACGTAACCACTGGCACCGGCCAGGATCGCATCCAGCATCGCCTGATCCGAAGTGAACGATGTGAGCATGAGGCAGCGAAGGTCGGGCATTTCAGACAGCAGGTCGCGACACAATTCGATGCCATTGCCGTCCGGCAGGCTGACATCAAGCACAGCCACGTCCGGGGCGATGACAGGTATTTTCACCATCGCTTCCCCGACTGAGCCGGCTTCCCCAACCACTTCGAGTTCCGGATCGGCGCCGAGTAGGTCGATCAAGCCGCGACGAACTACTTCATGGTCGTCAACCAAGAAAACTCTGAGCACGCGGCCCCTCTCGCTGCATTCCACTATGGCATCACTTTGCTACAGATTCTGGCGGTCCACGATCAGTAACGAGCAATCAGCGTGCCGCAGCGCGGCATTACCACCAGGCCCGATGAGTTGGCTCAGGTCGCGGTGGTCCTGCGCGCCAACGACGACCAACTGCACCGTCGCGGCGTGTTTGGTGAGGTACTCGATGATCGAGCCGTGCACGGCGATCGCTTGCACATCGAGTTCGGGATAACGACGGGTCCACCGCGCCAACCGCCGGTCCAGCCGAGCCAGCACGCGCCGGTTCGCGGCGGCTACGTCGTCGGCATCGTCGACGTCAGCGTTATCAGACTGCCAACACGTGATGATCCGAAGCGGCGCGTTGCGCAGACGAGCCTCGTCCATTGCAGCCTCCAGCAGGATTCCCCTGTCGGGCGAGGTGCCGGCTTCGACGACGATCCAGCGCGCCTCATCTCGAATTCGGTTGCTGTCGCATTCGTTGATGACCGCTACGGGGCAGTGCGCCGTAGCCGCAATGCCAGCCGCGGTCGAGCCCACCCGGCCGGGCTGGAAATGCCTGAGCCCGACGGCGCCGACGCAGACCATCGCGGCAGACCGGGACGCACGGGCAAGCGCATTGAGCGGATGGTTCTGATCGATCTCGACCTCGATTTTCACCGGCTTATCCGCGGCTTCGATGGCTACGATGGCTTGGCGCGTGGCGACCTCAGCGACACCGAGCCTTCGCGCCGCGTGTTCGGGGCTGTCGTTGCCGTCTGGCGGTTTGATCGCGCAGACCAGTCGAATGGGGACGTCGCGGAACACTGCTTCGTCGACAGCCCATCGGGCGGCGCGGAGGGCCGACCGCGAGCCGTCTACGCCGACGACGATGTGCCCTGACGCCGATTGTTCGCGCATGGAAGTCTCCGTAGGTCGATGCGTTGCGACTTGGCTGATCTCACGGTATGTGCCAGGACGTGACGCGCTCAGGGACAAAAGTCCTCAGTTGCGTGCAGGAGGTCCTTGACTATTCGACGCTCACTCGCGGCGTGCTGGCCGGCTTTGGCCTTCGCGCACCTCGTCGCCCAGGTCTGCAGCTCGGGGTGCCACGGTCTTCTCACCTGTCCGCGTAATACCGAAATCTCCTCTAGCTCTTCGTTTTGCTGTTCTGCCGACGGTAATCGCGCGTGGCGGCCGGCCGAAGGCCGAAAGTCACATAAGAGGCCCGATGGTCTCACTGACATATTCGAGTCGTCCCCGGAGCCGAGGACTTCAGGCCCTGGTGGATCAGCCTCACGGCGCGCAGGCTGACGCCATGATGCACAGTCATGGGCGGAGCGCGGGTGGCTGAATGACCGAATTCTTGCGCAACAGTGACGCGTTCACTTGGGCGATGGAAAGCGATCCCCGATTACGTTCCACGGTGGTCTCAGTGATCGTTCTCGACCGACCTCCGGATTGGGACGAGGTTCGCAACCGGTTCGACTTCATTTCGCGCAAGGTGCCGATGTTGCGACAGCGAGTTGTCCCTTCTCCGCCGCCCGCGCCGCCGCGGTGGGAGGACGCCCAAGATTTTGACATCGACTTCCACATGCGGAGGGTGACTGCGACCGTGCCCGGCTCCTTTGACACGGTGCTGGAATTCGCACGAGTCGCAGCGATGGAGGACTTCGACCGAGCGCGCCCGCTGTGGCACGCCACCCTAATCGATGGTCTCGAAAACCATAGTGCTGCAATGGTACTCAAGTTTCACCACGCGCTGACGGACGGCGTCGGCGGGATTCAGATCGGCATGATCCTCTTCGACTTGTCCCAGGTGCCCGAGAAGCACGGGCCGGTGGCCGACCTGCCTGAGGTGCCGGAGCCGGCGTGGCTGAGCGGCTATCGCGACACTGCGCTGTATGACGTGCACCTGGTCGGCGATGCGCTGATCGGCGCTGCGAAAAGCGTGCCCAAACTCCTTTACGAGGGGATCCGGCGCCCGGTCGCCACGGCGTCGTTGGCGGCAGAGATGGCCAGATCGGTGTACCGGACTGTGCGCCCGGTGAGTCGGCCGGGTTCGCCGCTGATGGATAAGCGGAGCCTGAGGCGGCGTCTGGGTGTGCTGGAGGTTCCGTTTCCGCAGCTTCGGGCGGCCGCTCACCTCAGTGGTGGAGCGGTGAACGATGCGTTCGTCGCGGGTGTGGCCGGAGGGCTGCGGCGCTACCACGAGAAGCATGGTGTTGCGGTCGGTGACCTTCACCTGACGATGCCGATCAGCCTGCGCGGAGAGGGCGACGAGATCGGCGGCAACCGGATCACCGTGATGCGGTTCGATGTGCCGGTCGGTGTCGCGGATGCGGCTCAGCGGATCCGCGAGATCCATGAGAGAACTTCCAGGGTCCGCGCTGAGAGGTCGCTGCCCTACACGCAGCGGATCGCGGGTGCCCTGAACATGATGCCGCGGTGGTATATCGGATCGATCCTGCGCCATGTCGACTTTCTGTGCAGTGACGTCCCGGGAATCCCGGTGCCGGTGTTCCTTGGCGGCGCCCGAGTGCTGAACCAATACGCGTTCGGCCCGACGATCGGGGCGGCGGTCAACGTCACGCTGCTCACATACGTGGACAGGTGCACGCTAGGTGTCGACGTCGACACCGCCGCGATTCCCGACTACAAAATATTTCTTGAGAGTCTCGCCGCGGGATTCGACGAGGTACTGGTCCTCGCCCCCGTCGGGTCGGGACTTCTGGCCGACGCGTAGGGTCCAACGACCCCATCGATCGTGCCGGGCGAATGGATATCGTCAGAAAAGGCCACGATGGCCGAGGCCTCTGCTCATGCGACGAGGAAAGCACAATGCCGCACACCGCAAATTTTTCGGAACGTCGTCCGGTGTCGGACGGTGCTGGGCCCGGGCGATTCCGCGAACTCTTCGAGGCGAGCCTCGCCGATCCCGAGACGTTCTGGGCCGACGCCGCGCGGGACGTGTCGTGGATCCGTGCGCCTCGCAGGGTCCTGGACGACACGAACTCGCCGTACTACCGATGGTTCCCAGGCGCCGAACTCAATACGTGTGCAAACGCTTTGGACCGCCACGTCGAGAGCGGACGAGCTGATCAGCCCGCACTGATTTACGACTCGCCGGTGACGGGTACGCAGCGCACGTACACCTACGCACAACTGCTCTACGAGACCGCGCGATTTGCGGGCGTACTCAGGGGTCTGGGCGTATGCAAGGGTGACCGTGTCGTGGTGTACATGCCCATGATCCCCGAGGCCGTCATCACCATGCTGGCGTGCGCGAGGATCGGGGCCGTGCACTCGGTGGTATTCGGCGGGTTCGCACCGCACGAACTCGCCACCCGCATCGACGACGCCCGGCCCGTGGTCATCGTGTCGGCGTCCTGCGGGATCGAACCTTCGCGCACGGTGCAGTACAAGCCAATGCTTGACGCCGCGCTGGACGCAGCGCAACACGCACCGCGAGCGTGTGTCATAGTGCAACGGGATCGGTTGCGGTGCAAGCTAACCGAGGATCGCGACCTCGATTGGCATCATCTGATGGCCACGGCGCAGCCTGTCGCGCCGGTGGCGGTCGCAGCCACCGACCCGCTCTACGTGCTCTACACCTCGGGCACTACCGGGACGCCCAAGGGCATCGTCCGGGATAACGGCGGACACGCCGTGGCCCTGCTGTGGAGCATGCGCAATATCTACGACGTGCGCCCGGGTGATGTCTTCTGGGCGGCCTCCGACGTGGGCTGGGTGGTCGGCCACTCCTACATCGTCTACGGGCCGCTGCTGCTTGGCGCGACGACGCTGCTCTACGAAGGCAAGCCGGTCGGTACCCCCGATCCCGGGGCGTTCTGGCGGGTGGCCTCCGAGCACCGCGTGAAGGCGCTGCTCACGGCGCCGACCGCGATCCGCGCGATCCGCAAGGAAGACCCCGAGGGCACGTGCCTCGGTCGATACGGCCTCAGCGGGCTGAAGTACCTCTACCTGGCGGGGGAACGGCTGGACCCCGACACCTACCACTGGGCAACGCAAAAGCTAGGCATTCCCGTCGTCGATCACTGGTGGCAGACCGAAACCGGCTGGCCGATCGCCGCAAACCCGATGGGCGTGGAGGCGTTGCCGTTCAAAGCCGGCTCGCCGACGGTACCCATGCCCGGTTACGACGTGCACATCCTGCACGCCGACGGTGACCCGTGCGAACCCGGCGAGGAGGGCGTTATATGCCTGAGACTGCCACTGCCGCCGGGCACGTTGCCGACGCTGTGGGGCGACGATGCCCGCTACGTGGCGTCCTACTTGTGCGAGCACCCCGGGTACTACCTCACCGGTGACGGTGGCTACCTTGACGACGACGGGTACCTGTTCGTGATGGGTCGCGTCGACGACGTCATCAACGTTGCCGGACACCGTCTTTCGACCGGCGCGATCGAGTCCGTGCTGGCCACCCATCCGGCGGTGGCCGAGTGCGCCGTCATCGGCGTGGCCGACGAGATCAAGGGCCAGGTCCCGCGTGGCCTGGTGGTGTTGAAGGCCGGTGCGTCAGAAGACGGTCTGGCCGAGGACCTGGTGAAGGCCGTTCGCGACGAGATCGGCGCGGTGGCCTGCTTCAAGCTCGTCGACGTCGTCGCCGCGCTCCCGAAGACGCGCTCAGGCAAGATCCTGCGCAAGACGATGCGCGGCATCGCCCACGGCAAGGACGAACCCATGCCCTCGACCATCGAGGATGCCGACGTGCTTCACGCGTTGCGACCTATTCTGCAGTCCGCCGCCCCAGGGTGAGTGGCGGGATTAGACTGCAATGCGCAGTGATTTACCATTGCAGGCAGTGCAATCAGCAGGATCGGTGGGCTGGGGCAATGCGTTCACCGACGCCGTATCCGGTGCTGGGTCCACGGCGCGGCGCCAGATGAACGCCGACGTCGACACCGTCCTCCGGCGTTACGGTTACGACGGAACGCGGTTGATCGACATCCTGTGGGACGTCCAGCATATGTACGGACATATTCCCGACGAGCATTTGCCGCAGATGGCTGCCGCGCTGAATCGATCGCCGCTGGACATCGTGGAGACGGCTTCCTTCTATCATTTCTTCCACAGCACGCCGTCCGGGCGGTACCGGATTTACCTGAGCAACACGGTGATTGCCAAGATGCGCGGCTACCAGGCGGTGTACGAAGCGCTCGAGCAGGGGACGGGGGTCCGCTTCGGAGAAATCGACGAGGCGGGGATGTTCGGTCTCTTCGAAGCGCCGTGCATCGGACTCAGCGATCAGGAACCGGCGATGATGATCGACAGCGTGGTGTTCACGCGCTTGACCCCTGCGCTCGTCGCAAACATCATCGCGCAGTTGACAACTGGGAACGCCCCCGCTGATATCGCGAACCCGGCCGGGCTACCCGAGGATGGCATCGCCTACGTCGATGCTCTGGTGGAGTCCAACGTCTACACGCGGGGGCCGGTGTTCTTCCGCGGCGAGACAGACTACAAAGCGTTGCTCAAGAACTGCCTCGCGGGTACACCTGCGCAGACGATCGTCGCGGTCACCAAATCCGGGCTGCGCGGATATGGCGGAGCAGGGTTTCGAACCGGGCTGAAGTGGCAACTGTGCGCTGCCGCTCCGGGCGACGAAAAGTACGTCATCTGCAACGCCGATGAGGGAGAACCCGGCACGTTCAAGGACCGGGCGCTCCTGACCCGATCACCTCAAGATGTGTTCATGGGGATGGTCATTGCCGCCTATGCGATCGGCAGCAGGCACGGAATCGTCTACCTCCGTGCCGAATACGCTTACCTCAAGCGGTATCTGGAAAGCCAGCTTCGGCAACTGCGGGACGGCGGCTTGCTCGGCTGCGGTGTCGGCGGCCGACCAGGATTCGATTTCGACATTCGTATCCAGATGGGCGCCGGTTCCTATGTCTGCGGCGAGGAGTCGGCCCTGATCGAGTCCTGCGAAGGCAAACGGGGTACGCCCCGGCTAAAACCGCCCTTCCCGGTCCAACAGGGTTATCTCGGCAAACCCACCTGCGTCAACAACGTCGAAACCTTTGCTGCCGCAACCCGCGTCATCGAGGAAGGTGCTGAATGGTTCCGCCGCATGGGCACACCGGAGTCAGCCGGCGCTCGCCTGCTGAGCATCGCGGGAGACTGCGACCGTCCGGGTGTCTACGAGGTCGAGTGGGGCGTCGCCCTCGACGAGGTGCTGTCCATGGTCGGCGCCCAGGACGCTCGCGCGGTCCAGATCAGCGGCCCGTCGGGGGAGTGTCTGTCGGTGGCAGCGGACGGCCGACGCCGGATCGCTTACGAAGACATCCCGTGCAATGGTGCCGTCACCATCTTCAATACCACCCGTGACCTGCTCGGCTGTGTGAAGGACTACACGCGGTTCTTCGTCGACGAGTCCTGCGGCATATGTGTCCCCTGTCGGGCAGGCACAGTCGATCTGCACGACAAGGTTGAACTCGTGATGTCGGGCAACGCGACCCGCGAGGACCTGCACGACGTGGCCGGCTCGGGCGCGCTGGTGCGAACTACAAGTCGGTGCGGTCTCGGGGCCACCGCAGCCAATCCCATCCTGACGACCATAGAGAAGTTTCCCGAGATCTATCGGAGCAGGTTGCGCACTCAGGAACAGGCCCTGCTGCCTTCGTTCGATCTCGACGCTGCCCTCGCCGGGTACGACAAGGCAGTGACCGAGCTGGAGACGGACGGGACGGCATGACCATCCGCATCGAGATCGATGGAGTCGCAGTTTCGACCGATGAGAACGAAATCCTGGTCGACGTTGCCGCCGAGGCCGGTGTGTACATCCCGACGTTGTGCTACCTCAAGGGTAAGCCGTGCCTCGGGACGTGCCGGGTGTGCTCGGTCAAGGTGAACGGCGCCGTGGTCGCGGCGTGCACGGTTCGGGTCGCGGACGGCCTGAAAGTCGAGGTCGATGAACCCGAAACCGCCGATCTCCGAAAGGCGTTGGTGGAGCTGCTGTTCGTCGAAGGCAACCATAACTGCCCGAGTTGTGAGAAGAGCGGCTGCTGCACGTTGCAGGCGGTCGGCTACGAGGTGGACATGCTCGTATCACGCTTCCCGTACCGGTTCCCGCGCCGGGAGCGAGACCACGCTTCGGAAAAGATATGGCTGGAGCGGGATCGCTGCATCTTCTGCCAGCGCTGCGTGGAATTCGTCCGCGACGAAGCCACCGGTCAGAAAATCTTCAGCATCAGCAACCGCGGCCCCGAGTCCAGGATCGAAGTAGACGCCGACCGAGCCAACGCCATGCCGGACGAGCAAGTCCGGTATGCCGTCGAGATATGTCCGGTCGGTGCGATCATCGAAAAGGGGGTCGGCTACGACGTGCCAATCGGCCAGCGCAAGTATGAAATCGAATCCGTCCGTGAACGGGCACTGGACACCTCAGACGATTCCGGTGCGCCGTGACCGACGAACTGGCGTCACACGAAATGCCCTCAACACCACCGGATCCGGCGTTGTCCACGGCCCGCGAGGACAAGATCAACGTGGCGATGATCGGTCTGTGTGGCTGCTGGGGATGCACGTTGTCATTTCTCGACATGGACGAGCGGATCCTGTCGCTCTTGACGAAGGTAACCATTCACCGGTCCTCGCTCACCGACATCAAGAGAATCACCGAGCGATGTGCGATCGGCTTCATCGAGGGGGGTGTTGCGAATGAGGACAACATCGAGACGCTGAGACATTATCGAGACAACTGCGACGTCCTGATCTCCGTCGGAGCCTGCGCGATCTGGGGCGGCGTCCCGGCGATGCGCAACGTCTTCGAGTTGAAGGACTGCCTGTCTGAGGCATACGTCAACTCTCCGACCGCGGTTCCCGGCGCCGAAACGGTCATCCCCTTCCATCCCGATATCCCCCGGCTCACCACCAAGGTCTACCCCTGCCACGAGGTGGTCAAGATGGACTACTTCATCCCTGGCTGTCCACCGGATGCGGACGCAATCTTCTCGGTGCTCGACGATCTGATAGAGGGTCGCCCGGTGACGCTGCCCCGCTCGCTGAATCACTACGACTGAATGCTGGAGGCGTTGTGAGCAGAAAGCTGATCATCGATCCGGTCACCCGGATCGAGGGTCACGGCAAAGTCACCGTGCACCTCGACGACGACAACAACGTCGTCGACGCGAGGCTGCACGTCGTCGAATTCCGCGGTTTCGAGAAGTTCGTTCAGGGCCACCCGTTCTGGGAGGCACCCATGTTGATGCAACGCATCTGTGGAATCTGCTTCGTCAGTCACCATCTGTGCGGAGCGAAAGCACTCGACGACATGATCGGCGTCGGCGCGAACTCGGAAATCGTGGTGACGCAGACTGCGGAGAAGATCCGCCGTCTCGGCCACTACGCGCAGATGCTGCAATCTCATGCGACGGCATACTTCTATCTCGTCGTCCCCGAGATGATGTTCGGGATGGACGCCGCGCCCGAGCAGCGCAATCTCCTTGGCCTCATCCAGGCCGACCCCGCGTTGATGCGACGGGTGATCATGCTGCGCAAGTGGGGCCAGGAGGTCATCAAGACGGTCTTCGGCAGGCGGATGCACGGCATCAACTCGGTGCCGGGCGGCGTCGACAAGAACCTGAGCCGCGCCGAATGCGACCGTCTACTCCACGGCGAGGAGGGGCTCCCGTCGATGGACGAGGTCATCGACTACGCACAGGACGGCCTTCGACTGTTCTACGACTTCCACGAAAAGCATCGAAGCGCGGTGGACGGCTTCGCGATCGTGCCGGCCCTCAACATGTCCCTGGTCGACGGCGACGGCAACGTGGACTACTACCACGGCGCGCCGCGCATAGTCGACAAGGACAAGCGCATCGTCCGTGAATTCGACTATCACGACTACCTCGATCATTTCTCGGAAGCCGTCGAAGAGTGGAGCTACATGAAGTTCCCCTTCCTCAAGGATCTCGGCAGGGAGGAGGGTTCGGTCAGGGTTGGCCCGCTCGGGCGGATGAACGTCACGAACTCGCTGTCGACCCCGCTCGCTCAGGAGGCGCTGGAGCGTTTCCACGCGTACACCGGCGGTGCCCCGAACAACATGACCTTGCATACCAACTGGGCGCGGACCATCGAAGTGCTCCACGCAGCGGAACTGATCGAAGAGTTGCTGCGCGATCCCGGACTTCAGAACCAGGATTTGGTCGTTACTCCCGCGGCCGATGCGTGGGTCGGTGAGGGGGTCGGGGTGGTTGAAGCGCCTCGCGGCACGCTGCTTCACCACTATCGTGCGAGTGCAGAAGGCGACATCACTTTCGCGAATCTGATTGTGGCCACCACGCATAACAATCAGGTCATCAACCGGACGGTGCGCTCCGTGGCCGACGCTTACTTGGAGGGACGCGCGGAAATTACCGAAGCCATGATGAATGCCATCGAGGTCGGGATCCGTGCATACGATCCATGTCTGAGCTGTGCGACGCACGCATATGGGGAGATGCCGCTGGTGGTGACTCTCTACGACGGGGCGGGGAGTGTCATCAACGAACGCGTCCGGCCGTGACACTGGACGAGTTCGACGATGACTCGTGCCTGATCTACGGGATCGGCAACGTAGGTCGGCAAGATGACGGTTTGGGCTGGGCATTCGTCGATTGGCTCGAGGCGGAACGCCTCTGCTCGAACGCGAAGCTGCACAGGAATTATCAGCTTCTGCTCGAGGACGCCGACCTGATCAGCACCAAGCAGCGCGTGTTGTTCGTCGACGCCACCAGGGACGCCTCGGTGACGTCGTTCACGCTGGAGCGCGCGGTGCCGAAAATGGACTTCAGCTTCACTTCGCACGCCGTCTCGATCCCGGCGATCATGGCGACCTGCCAGCAGTGTTTTGAACGCCTGCCGGAGGTGCACGTGCTCGCGGTCCGGGGCTTCGAATTCGAGCTCGAAATAGGGCTGACGCCGGCGGCGCAGCAGAATTTGGATCACGCGAAGACGTATCTGTCGACCCAGAGTTAGCGCGCTCGAGGCGACCTAGCGGGCATCTGGCCTGAGAAAGATAAGACAGCCGAAGGGTATCGCTTCACAGGTTGGCAGAGGATGCTGGGCTTATAGAGAAGCGAAATGGTTATGTCTGCTGTTGATGAGCGCGTTGCGCATATTCGAATGTTCACAGTGCCGCGTCGGTCGGTGGAAGTTTTGTCGGTCTACCGGTATGCCGCCGTGGCGGCAGACTGGGAACGGCTCAGGCTGCGGGTGCGCCGCGATCCGTTGCGGGTTTCAGCCGCCAATGAGCAATATTCGGCAACGTGCCAGTGTCTGCGAGAGTTATCGGCTGCACTTGGGCTGACGACATGTACCGCCACGACTGCGGGCGCCGATGGCATTGCCGGGATCACGGACGAGCGGGGGATGCTGCCCAACGACCCGGGCTACCTGTATTTCGATACGTGGTTTCAATCGACCGAGAGCTGGTGCGGGGAGTAGTCGTAGCCGAGGGCCCGTCGTGGGGCGATGAGTGCCTGGGGGTCAGGTCCGCGTCGAGTGACGTCCCTCGAATCAGCCGTCAGCCACGGAACCGGACGGTGGTTCCGGGCATCAACTGAACGACTCGGCCGTGACATTCCACTTCGATTCCCGCGGCGTCGCGCGGGTCCACACTGATGATCACACCCTTTCCGCTGACCCGCAGATGCAGGTGCAGGCCGCGGTAATGGATCGGCATTGCCAGCACGCCAAGGGATTCCGGCCAGTGCGGGTTCAGAATGATCCGGTTGGATCGGGTTTCCAGCCCGGTGAAGCACCGCTGCATGAGATCCACCGTGCCAGCCATGGCCGCCAGGTGAATGCCCTCGGACGTGGTGCCGCCCTGGATATCCGAGACGTCTGACTTCAGCGCCTGTTGGAAGAACTCCATGGCACGATCGCGGTTGGCCCTGGCGAGCACCCAGGTGTGCACCACGCCGCTGAGCGTGGATCCGTGGGACGTGCGGTCCATGTAATAGTCGACCATTTTCGGTACCTGATCGGCCGCGAAACGGTAACCGAGGCGATCGAGGAGCTCACACAGCTCGGTCGCGGACATCAGGTAGAGCAGCATGAGCGCGTCGGCCTGCTTGGACGCCTTATAGCGGTTGACGTCGTCATGCTCCGCCTCGAGGATCCGGTCCAGCCGTTGAATGTTGCCGTACTGCTGGCGAAGACGGTCCCAATCCAGTTCCGCCAGATCGCCATAACCCTCGAACTGGCTGATGACGCCATCGTGGAACGGGACGTACATCCGCCGACTGACCTCGTCCCAGTGCGCCAGCTCGGCGCTGTGCAGTCCCAATGCCTCCAATAGGTCCAGACGGTTTGGCAGTGGCAGCAGATTCAGTGCGTCGAGGGCGCGCATGATCACCCAGACCGCCATTATGTTGGTATACGCGTTGTTGTCGATGCCGCCGTAGGGTTTGTCGGGATATCCGGAGTGGAACTCATCGGGCCCGATGACGCCGCGGATGCTGTAGCGATCGCGTTCTTCGTCGTAGGTGGACCTGCTGACCCAGAAGCGGGCGATCTCGGCCAACATCTCCGCGCCATAGTCGATCAGGTAGGCAAGGTCCCCGGTGACCTGGTAGTAGTTCCACGCGCTATAGGCGACAGCGGTACCGATGTGGTGTGCGCGAGCGCTGGCATCCGGGTTCCAGTGGCCGCTGCGCGGATTGAGATGCAGCCGTTGGCTTTCCTCACGTCCGTCGCTGCCGGACTGCCAGGGAAACATGGCACCCGAGTAGCCGGCCGCGCGGGCGGCGTGACGTGCCTCCGGCAAGCGCCGGTACCGGTATCCCAGCAGAGACCGCGTAACCATCGGCAACCGCAAGTTGAGCACAGGGAAGATGAACAACTCGTCCCAGAAGATGTGGCCGCGATATGCCTCGCCGTGCAGTCCGCGCGCGGGCACCCCGGCGTCCAGGTCGGCCGTGTTAGGTGACACCGTCTGCAGCAGGTGCAGCAGGTGTAGACGCAGGATCCGCAATTCGTCTGTGAAGTCATCGAATTCGATGGACAGCCGCTCCCAGAGACGCACCCAAGCCTTCAGATGCCCGTCGAGGAGGTCTGCGAACCGGCCGAGTCGTGCGATACAGCGTTGCGCGTCGACAGCGGGTTCGGACGTCGCGACGTCGCGCCCTGTGTAGACGGTCACGATCTTCTCGACCGTCACCGTGTCGCCGACCGACAGCCGCACCGCGATGTCATGTCCGATTTCGGCGGCCTCGTCGAAGAGTCGATAGGTGGCCGGGACTGGGTCTCCGTCGCGCCATACGGTGCTCCGCGCCGCCATGGCGACGCGGATGTGAGATTGGGTCGTCTGCACGCTCAACAGAACCGAATGATCGTCGATCTCTTGCTTTTCCACTGACCCGAGATGCGCGTTGGCCAGATCCCGGTAGCGCTCGACCAGGGAGTTCGTCACGTTGCCGTCCAGCGTCGAGCGAATGTCGATCGTCCCCGACCAGTCCTCGGCGAGGATCGACGTCTCGAGGGCAGCGAGGTGGGGCGTGTGCATCGCCACGAATCTTCGTTGTGTCAGTGATGTCGTCCGACCGGCGTTGTCGACGAAACGGACCTCGCGGGTCAGCACCGCGCCGCGGAGATCGAGAGTCTGCCGGTAGGAGAGCACCTTGACCGCGTCGATATCGAACCAGCTGCCCTCGTCGATCCGGAACGTCAGCGAAAGCCAGTTAGGCAGGTTGACGAGGCTCTCGTTAGCAATCTCTGTCCCCGACACATCGTCGACGAGGCGGTTGTAAACCCCGGCGGCGTAGGTGCCCGGGTAGTGCACCTGCCCGGCCTTGGACTCCGGCGATGCGCCACGGGTGGCGAAGTAGCCGTTTCCCAACGTGCACAACGCCTCACGAAGCTTCTCGTCCTGCGGATCGTATCCTTCGAAGACATAGTCCCAGGCCTCGCTTGACACCCGATGCTTGTAGGCCAGCCACTTCGACCCGCGCTGGATGAACTCGCGCACCTGATCGGGACTCTGCAGGGTGAAGTGGGCCGCCGTCTTACGGTCGCCATCCTCGTCGTGTTCGACGGCGATCCCGATGCCGTCGAACTTGACCGCGTCAAACGCGTCTTCGTCCGTGAGGTCGTCGCCGATGTAGATCGGCAGCAGAGAACCAGACGGGTCGATGCGATCGCGGATCCAGGCCAGCGTGGTTCCTTTGTCCCAGTCGAGGTCTGGCCGCAGCTCGACGAGCATGCGTCCACTGGTCACGCGGAGGCCGTCTCGTGCTCCGAGTTGATGCACTGCGGCGACGATTTCACCGACGCGCTCCGGTGCCACTTCCCGGTAGTGCACCGCGACGGCAAAGCGCTTGTGCTCGACGCGGACTCGCGGGATCTGCGCGAGGCCGCGGCTCAATTCGGCGGCGGCACGTTCGAGGACGGGGACGAACGCGGCGGCGGCTTCGTTCTGGTGGAAGGTGCCGTCCGGCCCGGTCAGCTCGAACCCGTGGCTGCCGGCGTACCAGACGCCGGGTATGCCGATCCGGCTGCGGACATCCGCGAGGTCGCGACCGCTCAGGATGGCCACCGGGCACGCCTCGGTGACGAGGCTGAGTGCCTCGGCGGCGCCGTCGACGAGCCTGGCTGCATCGGGGTCCGACACGATGGGCGACAGCGTCCCGTCGTAGTCCAAGAACAACATCGACTCTCGCGCGCTGGTGATGCCGATCAATTGACCGTACGACGTCAACGCATTGGCGAGTGCCGAGATCCGCTTGTCGCCCGTGCGAACGGCGACGTCGGCAACGTCGGTGAGCACAAAGTCGGCGCCGTGACGGACCAAGTCGTCGGCATGCCCGATTGCGTCGATACCGATGACGAGGGCGAAACCACCGTCGCGGGCGGCCGCCACGCCGGCTGCCGAGGTCTCAACGACGACGCACCGCTGCGGTTTCACACCGAGTCGGCTGGTGGTATCCAGAAGCACTGCGGGGTCGGGCGTTTCGACTGTCCCGCGCTCCCCGGCGACTCCGTCGATGCAGACGCCGAACAGGTCATCGATCCCTGCGGCCTTCAAAGCTTGCTGACATTGCGGGCTCGACGAATAGGCGGCCGCGGCGACGCCGATGCCCTCTAATTTTCGGGCCAGATCGACCGTCGCACCGAAGAGGGGTACGTCGCTTGTCAGCGCGCCGTCGAGGTCGAAGAGCACCGCGTCGTGGAACCGCGGATCGATAGTGACTGGCAGCTTCATCACACGGGAGTGGGAAGGAGTTGCTGTTCCAGCTCGAGGATCTGGCGGGTGGTCTTCACCACCGTGTCGGGATTGAGGCTCATCGACTCGATGCCGATCCGGACCAGGAACTCGGCCATGTCCGGATAATCCGAAGGTGCTTGTCCACACAGGCCCGAGTGAATCCCGTTGCGGCGGCATCCCTCAACTGCCAGACGAATCATTTCTTTGACACCCTCGTCGCGTTCGTCGTAGTCGAACGCGACGATCTCGCTGTCACGATCGACTCCTAGAGTCAACTGCGTCAGGTCGTTGGAACCGATGGAGAAGCCGTCGAACCGCTTGGCAAACTCATCAATGAGGATCACGTTATTCGGGATCTCACACATCGCGTACACCTTCAGCCCATTCTCGCCCCGGCGCAGGCCGAGGTCGGCCATCGTCTGCAGGACAAGGTCCGCCTCGGCCAGTCGCCGCACGAACGGGAGCATGAGAATGACGTTGGTCAGGCCCATCTCTTCGCGCACGCGTCGCATCGCGCGGCACTCCAGCGCGAACCCCTCGGAATAGGCGGGATGCGCGTAGCGCGAGGCGCCGCGGAAGCCGAGCATCGGGTTGTTCTCGGCAGGCTCGAAGCCCCGTCCGCCGAGCAGGCTGGCGTACTCGTTCGTCTTGAAGTCCGACATCCGGACCACCACCGGCTTCGGCCAGAATGCGGCGGCGATCGTGCCGATTCCCTCGGACAGCCGTTCCACGAAGAACGCACTCCCGTCGGCGTAGCCCTGGGTGAGCCGATCGATGGTCCGGCGAGCTTCGGGGTCTTCGACCTTTTCGGGGTGCAAGAGGGCCAGCGGGTGGACTCGGATGTACTCGCTGATGATGAACTCCATCCGAGCCAGTCCCACGCCATCGTTCGGCAGGAACGACGTCTTGAAAGCAAGGTCGGGGTTCCCGAGGTTGACCATGATCTGGGTATGTGGCCGTGCCAGGTCGGCCACCTCGGTGCGGTCGACATGGAAAGCCATCTCGCCCCGGTACACGCGGCCCGAGTCACCCTCTGCACACGACACTGTGACCATCGCGCCGTCGGGCACGCTGGTGGTGGCGTCGCCGGTGCCCACCACAGCTGGGATGCCGAGTTCGCGAGCGATGATCGACGCGTGGCAGGTGCGACCGCCACGGTTGGTGACGATCGCCGCAGCGGTCTTCATCACCGGCTCCCAGTCGGGTGTGGTGGTGTCGGCGACGAGTACCTCGCCGGGCTTGAAATCCGCGAGATGCGTGAGGTTCTCGATCCGTCTCACCGCACCCGAGGCGATCTTTTCACCGACCGACCGGCCCTCGGCCAGTATCTCACCCCTGAACTCGAGCACGTAGGACTCCAGCGCGGTCACGCTGTGCTGGGAGGCCACGGTCTCAGGGCGGGCCTGGACGATGTAGAGCTTCCCGTCAAGACCGTCCTTGGCCCACTCCATGTCCATCGGACGTCCGTAGTGCCGCTCGATGGTGCACGCGTAGCCGGCTAGTTCCAGAACGTCCTCGTCAGTCAGGCAGAACCGGGCGCGGTCGGGCTTCGGCGTGGGGACGTTTCGCGTCGTGTTCTTCGTCTCGCCGTCGACGAGGATCATCTTCACGGCCTTGTCTCCGACGAGGCGGCGCAACACGGCCCGGTGACCGGCGAGATAAGTCGGCTTGTGAACGTAGAACTCGTCGGGGTCGACGGCACCCTGAACAACATTCTCGCCAAGGCCGTAGGCGCCCGTCACAAACACGGCGTCGCGGAAGCCCGACTCGGTGTCGATGGAGAACATCACACCCGACGAAGCGATGTCGGATCGCACCATTTTCATCACTCCGATGGACAGCGAGACCTTGAAGTGGTCGAAACCCTGGTCGATTCGGTAATGAATGGCGCGGTCGGTGAAGAGGCTGGCGAAACAACGGCGGCACGTATCGAGCAGACTCTCTTCACCTTTGATGTTGAGGTACGAGTCCTGTTGGCCGGCGAAGCTCGCCGTCGGTAGGTCCTCCGCCGTTGCCGAGCTGCGCACTGCGAGACTGACCTCCTCGCCGTACTCCTGCTGAAGGCTGCGATAGGCATCCAGGATCTCAGCGGCGAGATCATCGGGCAGTCCAGCACCGTAGACAATCTCTCGGGCGCGCTTGGCTTTTCGCGCTAGAGCAGTGACATCGGCAGGGTCGATGTCGTCGAGTTCACCGTGCAGCCGCTCCCAAGCATCGGCCTGGTCCAACATGTAGCGATAGGCCTCGGCGGTGATGGCAAACCCGTGCGGGACGCGGACACCCTGCCCGGAAAGCTTCTGCAGCATCTCGCCCAGCGAGGCGTTCTTGCCGCCGACAAGCGGCACGTCGTCGATGCCGAATTCCTCGAAATAGCGGACGTACCTGGACCTACTCATGGTCTTCCCTCTCGTTGCGTGCCAAGCCCTCCGGTTGCGGCGTAGATCGCCACGCACAGCGCCACACCTGACAACCTCCCACGGCGACTTGCACGCAGCCAGGGCCGAAGGTCACTCCATTGGTAACAGCCCAACGGAGGTGGCTCCCGCAGCCCGGCTGCCTGGTCACATCGCACCACGGGCAGTTCTTGAGTGAATTCGCCACTGACCGAGGGTTTTCGACCGACTTCCCCCCGCGCGAATGACGTCACCCAGGGTCAAGCGGACTCGTGTGGCTCCGGTCGCGCCGGCGTGAAAGTGCCGAGAACGTATAGCGGATTCGCGAGACGATCAGGCTCGATGCTCATGAACGTAGACCCCGGGAATAGGCAGGAAGTGAACGCCGGGATGGGATCGCGGCCTAGGGTGCCCTGCATATCAGTCGACGCTTCCCGAGAACAGGGTCTAATTCCTCTGGACGCCCGTGACCTTTGCCCTGGCGATGCGGCAATTCGACCATTACGAGCATGGGCGTTAGGCCCGCAGAATCGGGTCATGGCGCAGCATCGATGACGGCCGACGGGCATGGGCACCGATGCACGCATCCAAAACGCTCATTCGCATGACAACCAGTCAAGATTTCAGCACAACAGATCAGCGTGATCGCGCCGGCTGCAGGGAAAGCGGAAGCAGCTGCGGCGCAGATAATCTGACAACGAACGAAGGGGCGTAGACCATGAAGGCACTGGTTTACCACGGACCAGGCAAGCGGGCGTGGGAGGAAGTGCCCGACGCCGTCATTCAAGAACCCACCGACGCGGTCGTGCGCGTAGACGCTGTCACGATCTGCGGCACCGATCTGCACATCCTTGGCGGTGACGTGCCGGAAGTCACGGAGGGCCGCATCCTCGGCCACGAGGCCGTCGGCACGGTGACGGGGGTTGGTTCCGCGGTTCAGAAACTTGCCGTGGGCGACCGGGTCCTGGTTTCGTGCATCAGCTCGTGTGGCAGCTGCCGGTACTGCCGCGAGGGCAGCTACGGGCAGTGTCGCAACGGGGGCGGCTGGATCCTCGGCCACCTGATCGACGGCACCCAGGCCGAGTACGTGCGGGTACCGTTCGCTGAGAACTCGACCCACGCCGTACCCGAGGGGGTCACCGACGAAGAGATGATCGCGCTCGCCGACATTCTGCCCACGGCCTACGAGGTGGGCGTACTCAACGGCACGGTGCGTCCGGCAGATGTGGTCGCCATCATCGGCGCAGGGCCGATCGGGCTGGCTGCGATCATGACCGCGCGGCTCTTCAGCCCCAGCCACATCGTCGCCATCGACCTCGCCGACTCCCGGCTCGAGGCGGCACGCAAGTTCGGCGCCGACATCGTCGTCAACAGCGGCCACGACGACCCCTGGCCTGTCATCGCCGCAATTAGTGACGGTCTGGGTGCCGACGTGACGATGGAGGCCGTGGGGACATCGCAGACCTTCGAGCAGGCGGTGCGGCTGGTCCGCCCCGGCGGTCACGTCGCCAACATCGGTGTGCACGGAGCGCCGGCGACTCTGCACCTGGAGGATATCTGGATCAAGAACCTGACCATTACGACCGGGCTTGTCGACACTTATTCGACACCCACACTGATCGGCCTGGTTGCCAGTCACCAGCTTGACACCTCGCCGATGATCACCCACAGATTCGGCCTTGACGAGTTCGAAACCGCCTACGACGTCTTCGGAAACGCCGCCGACACCGGGGCTTTGAAGGTGCTGCTCACCGCAACTCGATAGCCGCCGAACGCCACGACCGCGGAGACCATTAATGCAAGCGAACAGCGCTGCCCAGTTGTCGCGTAGTTCCGGGCCGGCCGCTTCAGCGAATATCGAGACGTTAACCGCCGCAAGGGTTTCTTCGGCTCCACTTGCCGATGTGCTGCGGTGGACCGACACGTCGGCTGAGGGATTACCCGGCGCGGAGGCATCAGCCCGATTGGTGCGGTACGGCCCCAATTCGGTTCGCACTCATCGGGTGAGCGCGATCGAGGTGCTGGGGCGCCAGCTGCGCAGCGCCGTGTTAGGGCTGCTGGCGGCTACTGCGGTGCTTTCGTTCTTCCTTGGTGACAGCAAACAGGCGATCATCATCGGCATCATCCTGGCCGCAAGCATCGGCCTGGGTTTCGTCAACGAATACCGTGCCGAACGCGCCTCCGCCGCACTGCATTCGGCGGTATCCCACACCGCAGTGGTGCGCCGCGACGGCCGGTTCGACAAGGTCGACGTCAACCACCTAGTGCCCGGCGACGTGATCCGGCTTACGCTTGGCGAAGCGGTGCCTGCCGACGTGCGGCTGATCGAAATCAACGGTCTGGAATGCAACGAGAGCATCTTGTCGGGGGAATCAGCGGCTTCCGAAAAATTGCTAGAGCCGGTCAACGCCGCTGCGGGCCTGACGGATTCGACCAATCTGGCGTTCATGGGCACCATCGTCAGTGCGGGCGAGGGGCTCGCGGTGGTGTACGCAACCGGTGCTAGCACCGTGTTCGGGCGTATCGCCGCTGGCTTGGGTGAGCGACAACCCGAGACAGAGTTCCAAGTCGGTCTGCGCCGATTCTCGTACCTGCTCCTGTGGGTTGCGATCATCCTGACGCTGCTGATTCTGGTCACCAACCTGTTGCTTCGTCGGTCAGTGATCGAGTCGGTGCTTTTCGCTTTGGCGATCGCGGTGGGGATCACGCCGCAGCTGCTGCCCGCGGTCGTGAGCACTAGCCTGGCCACCGGATCACGGCGGTTGGCGCGGCTCAACGTGTTGGTGAAACGACTGGTGTGCATCGAGGACCTTGGCGACATCGACATACTGGTAACTGACAAGACGGGAACCTTGACCGAGGGCCGTATCAGCCTCATCGACGCCGTCAACCCCGCCGGTACACATGACGACGCGGTGCTTCGGGTAAGTCTGCTGGCAACCGATGTCGACCCGGCATCAGGCGGCATCAGTGCCAACGCGATGGACGCTGCACTCTGGGCGTCTCCGGCAGCCGAGACCTTGGTGACAGCCGCCGTCCACCGAGTCGCCACACTGCCCTTCGACCATGCCCGCCGAGCGACATCGGCGCTGCTAGACGACGACGGCCGCCGACTTCTGGTGGTCAAGGGCGCACCTGAACAAGTGATGGCCAAGTGCGCGGCGGTGCCGGACATCGCACAGCGGACACTAGCCGCGCTGTTCAGTGGTGGCCGCCGCGTCGTGGCGGTTGCCAGCAAACCCGCCCCAGA
>JAVHWG010000647.1:0-3181 GCA_032159965.1 Mycobacterium sp. | reverse complement strand
CTGGATGCTGAATCGCTGACGACTGACCGATCTTGCCTCCGCGGTACCGACTCGGGATGACAATGGCGAGATGTCGACCACCACTAATGCTGTCACCACCTCGGTGCCGAGTCTCGCCGCGCTGTTCCTGCAGCGTGTCGCGAGCACGCCCGACAAAGAGGCGTTCCGCTACGTGTGCGACGACGAGTGGGTCTCGGTCAGCTGGCGGCAGGCGGCCGAGCGAGTGGAGTCGCTGGCGGCCGGGTTGCTGGCTCTCGGGGTGGAACCGGAGCAGCGCATCGGCATCGCGTCGAGCACCCGGTACGAGTGGATCCTGTCCGACCTCGCGGTCATGTGCGCGGGTGCAGCCACCACCACCGTCTACGCGAACACCAACGCAGCTGATACCGCCTACATCCTGGCCGACTCCGCGTCACGGGTCGTCTTCGCCGAAAACGCGGAGCAGCTCGAGAAGTTGACCGCGCGCCGCGACGAACTGCCGGACGTCTCCAGGGTCGTGGTGTTCGACGGACCCGCCGATGGTGATTGGGTGATGACGCTCGACGACCTGGCCGACGTCGGCGCGAAGCATCTGGCCGACCATCCGTCGTGCGTGCGGGACGCGGTCGCAGCGATCACCGCCGACCAGCTCGCGACGCTGATCTATACATCCGGAACCACGGGGAAGCCGAAAGGTGTGCGGCTGCGGCACGAAGCGTGGGTTTACCACGGAACGACGGTCGCGGCGCTGCACATCGTCGGCGAGGACGACCTGCAGCTGCTGTGGTTGCCGTTGGCACACTCGTTCGGCAAGGTGCTGGTTGCCGCCCAGCTGGCATGCGGCTTCGTCAGTGCGGTGGACGGGCGCGTCGACAAGATCGTGCAGAACGCCGCCGCGGTCAAGCCGACGTTCATGGCCGCCGCTCCCCGGATCTTCGAGAAGGCGCACGCCAGCATCGTCACCGCCCAGCAGCGAACCGGCGGCATCAAGCAGAAGTTGTTCGACCGCGCGTTCGCCCTTGGTGTGGCGCACGACCGTCGTCGTCGTGATGGGAAATCGGTGCCGCTGCCGATGAGCCTGCAGCGCACACTGTTCGACCGACTGGTGTACGGCAAGGTCCGCGACGCGTTCGGCGGCAGGATCCGGTTCTTCATCTCCGGCTCGGCGCCGCTGAACCGCGAGATCGCCGAATGGTTCCACGCCGCCGGGTTGCTGATTTTGGAGGGGTACGGCCTCACCGAGACCGCCGGGGCCGGCTTCATCAATCGCCCGGAGAACTACAAGATGGGCACCTGCGGGCTGCCCTTCGACGGCACGCAGGTCCGGATCAACGAGGAGGGCGAGGTCCAGATTGCAGGCCCCGAGGTGATGGCTGGGTACCACAACCTCGACGACGCGACCGCCAAAGCATTCACCGAGGATCACTGGCTGCGCACCGGCGACAAGGGGGTTCTGGACGACGACGGATTCCTGACGATCACCGGGCGCATCAAAGAGATGTTCAAGACCTCGGGCGGCAAGTACATCGTTCCGCCGGCGATCGAGGCGAAGTTCATCGCGCAGTGCCCATACGTCAGTCAGTTCCTCGTCTTCGGTGAGGGCCGAAACTTCTGCGTCGCGCTGATCTCCCTCGACCCCGACACCATCTCCAAGTGGGCGACCGAACGCGGCATCACCGGCAAGTCGTATGCGGAGCTGGTGCAGTCGTCCGAGGTCCACGCACTGATCGAGGGATACGTGGGCAAGTTGAACTCGGAGCTCAACCGCTGGGAGACCATCAAGAAGTGGACGCTGCTGGACCACGATCTGTCCGTCGACCGCGGCGAACTCACGCCGTCGCTGAAGGTGAAGCGGTCGGTCGTCGCCGACAACAACAAAGAGCTTCTCGACGCCTTCTACAAGTAGAAACGGGCAAGATCTCTTGTGGCCGGCGCCACACCCGTTAGGCTTTGCCGCATGCTTCGCGAGCTCGCCATCGCCGCTGCGATCGCCTCCACCACCGTCACCCTGGCACCGAGCGCCTCCGCCGACGACGGCTCGGGCCGTTATCCCGGCGACGTGCCGGGCATGAACTATGAAGCGGCGCTCCAAGCACCCTGTGACAACACGGAGCGGTTCATCTTCGGCCGCGGCCGCGGCGGTGAGGCGATGCAGTGTCACTGGATCCCCAACCAGTGGCCCCCGATCTACACGGGTTTCTGGCAGATCTCGTATCCGCTGTACGGCGTCCACAACATCGGCGAACCCTGTCCTAACCCGAAAGGTGCGGCGGCTCAGTCCCCCGACGGCATCGCTCTCGTGTGCACCGCGTCGTACGGCTGGGTTCAGTGGGTATAGGCCCACGCGTCGGGTTGTGAACCGTCCACGTCGGTGACTCCGTACGTTCGCGCCAGATCGACAGCAGTGACGGAGCGCTGATTCCAGCGCGCCCGTTCCGGGTCGGCCGCCAGCGCAGCGATCCCCCGTCCGACAAAGCGAGGGGACTCAGAGTGCGCGAAGCCCTCCGGGGCCGTGGGATGTCCGCCGGTCCTGTTGGGCGCCAGAGCGTCTCGCCAGTTTTCTTCGCTCACTCCGTAGGCCTCGAGCATGATCTCCGAACGGAGCCACCCGGGCGTCACGGCAAGCGCGGTGGCACCCCGCGTCGCGAGCTCGTGACCCTGCGAGTAGCCCAGTCGGTTCACCGCCACCTTGACGAGGTCGTAGAAGGCAGATATCCGGTAATGGTCGGCGTTGTATTCGGTTGTCCCATCAGTCATTTCCACGAGAACACCGCCTGGCTGTGTGATCAGCAGCGGCAGCAGATGGTGCGAGGTCACCAGGTGCGTCTCGACCCCGAGCCGAACGATCCGCAGCCCGGCGGCGAGGTCGTGCTCCCAAATGGGAGTGTCCCACTGGGCAGGACCGCCTTTGAGGACCTCGGCACCCCAGATGTCGTTGACCAGGATGTCGATGCGCCCGTAGTCATCCCGTAACCGGGTGGCCAAATTGCGGACCTGGTCGGTGTCTAGATGGTCGACCTTGATCGCGACGCCGGTGCCACCGAGGTCGGTGACCAGTTCTGCGGTCTGCTCGATGGTTTCCGGCCGGTCGTAATCCGACTCGGCGTTGCCGCGCACGCTGCTGCGGCCGGTGCAGATGACGGTCGCCCCCGCTTCGCCCAACCCGGCAGCGATGCCGCGCCCCGCTCCTCTGGTGGCTCCC
>JAVHWG010000642.1:0-2925 GCA_032159965.1 Mycobacterium sp. | reverse complement strand
CGAAGACGGCAAGGTAGGGCCATGCCGACAAGCGAAGACCCAGGGACCACCGGCGACGACCCGACGGCACCGAGCGGGTCACCGGAGACCACGACCGCGCCCGAGCCGTCGGGCGAGGAACACGAACCCGGACGCCGCGGCGTCATGCAGTCCGTCACCAAGCTGTGTGTCCGGTATGTCGAACGCCTGATGCCCGACCCGTACCTGTTCGCGGTCATCCTCACCCTGATCGTCGTCGCGCTGGTCGCCGTCCTGGTGAAGGGCGCCTCGCCGAGCGGCATTCTCAAGGCGTGGTACGGCGGTGTCTGGGGAACGCAGAACATCTTCACGTTCGCCTTCCAGATGGTCCTGATCCTCGTGACCGGTTACACGCTCGCCGAGGCGCCGGTGCTGAAGCGGGCCATCGTCTACATCGCGAGCAAGCCGAACAACCAGGTCCAGGGCGCCCTGCTGTGCTTCGGCGTGAGTGCCGGACTCTCGCTGCTGAACTGGGGCCTCGGCCTCGTGGCTGGCGCGCTGGTGGCCCGGCAGGTCGCGAAGCGCTTCACCGACGCACATTTCGGCTACCTCATTGCGGCGGCGTTCATGGGCTTCATGGTGTGGACGCAGGGACTCTCGTCGTCGATCGCGCTGGCGAACACCGACGACGGCAGCCCAATCAACGTGATACACAAGCTGACTGGCATCACGGTGCCGCTGAGCCAAACGATCTTCCAGCCCTACAGCTGGCTGTCGGTGATCGTCGTGATGGCGGTGCTAGCGCTCGCGATCTGGCGCATGGCGCCCGCCGACAGCCTGGCCCCGGACCGCGCGGTGTTCGAGGACGAAGACGATGTGGAGGCTTCCGCCGGAGCGCCGGGTGCGCCGGCGGAGGGCAAGAAGACCTTCGCCGAATGGTTGGAAAACCTGTGGATACTCAACGTCGTCGTGTTCGCCGCTGGCATCGCCTACTTCGTCGTCAGTGACTTCACGCTGAACATCTCGTCGATGATCATGTTGTTCACGGTGACGAGCGCGTTGCTGCACTGGACGCCGATCCGGTTCATCCGGGCATTCACCGGCGCCGCGAAGGTGTCGGGTCCGCTGCTGCTGCAGTACCCGCTGTACGGCGGCGTGGTCGGACTGCTCGGTTACCAGGCCGCCACCAACGCCAAACCGCTGCAGACGCTGATGGCCGAGGCGGTCGTGAGCGGAGCGACGCAGTACACGCTGCCGTTCCTGACCTTCATCGGCTCGGTCGTCATCAGCCTGTTCGTGCCATCCGGCGGCGGACACTGGGCCGTGCAGGGCCCGATCGCCGTCGACTCGGCGCTGGCCCTCGGCCAACGCTCGCCGGCCTACCTCGGGCTGATCTCCATGGCGGTCGCCGTCGGCGAAGGCGTCGCGAACATGATTCAGCCGTTCTGGTTGCTTCCCCTGCTTGCAATCGCCAAGCTCAATGTGCGTCAGGTGATGGGCTTTACGATCGTCGCGTTCGTCATCGGGCTGGTCGTGTTGGGTGCCACCACGCTGATCGCGCCCTACGTCATCTGAAGCGGGCAGTTTGGCGCGCGGGCTCGGTGGGCAGTCCTGTTGTGCGCAGTGGGAGCGCAGTCGTTTAGGGCGAGGGGCTGCAGTGAGCAAAGAAGACACACGATGACCGTCCGCGACGTCGTCGAGGACCCCCTTGGCTGGGCGCGTGAGCAAGTCACGTCGCGGGTGCCAAGGGCGGATCTCGACCAACGGGATCCCGACTACATCCGCGACCGACTACCGGGCACCTGGCTGCTCGCCTCGCTGTACTTCCGCGCCGACGTGCGGGGTCTCGATCGCATCCCGGCGGACAAACCGGTCCTGCTGGTCGGCAATCACAGCGGCGGCAACGTCCCGCCCGACACCTTCGTCTTCACGTTGGCCTTCTGCTCGTACTTCGGCGTCGAGCGGCCGTTCTACCAGCTGGCCCACAACATGGTGGTATCCGCGCCCGGGCTCGGCTGGCTGCGCAAGTTCGGCACCGTCGCGGCCAACTCGGAGAACGCCCGGATGGCGCTCGAATCCGGGCATGCGAGCGCACTGTTGGTCTACCCCGGTGGCGACTACGAGGTCGCCCGCCCGTCGTGGCAGCGCAACGTCGTCGACTTCGACGGCCGAAAGGGCTACGTGCGACTCGCCCGCGAAGCGGGTGTGCAGATCGTGCCCGTTGCCAGCGTCGGCGGCCAGGAGAGCGCGCTGTTCCTCAGTCGGGGTGAATGGCTGGCGAAGCTCTTGAGGCTGGACAAGCTGTTTCGGCTCAAGACCCTGCCCATCTCGCTGGCCCTGCCGTGGGGACTGAACGTCAGCGACCTGGCCGGGCACCTGCCACTCCCCGCGAAGATCACCATCGAAGTGCAGGACCCCATCGACGTCGACGGCGACGACGACACGGTCAACAAAGCGGTTCTCGCCAGCCTGCAGGCAGGCGTCGACCGGCTCGCCGCCGAGCGCAGATTCCCGGTGATCGGCTAATGCGAGTCGAGCGATGCCTCTGCATCAGGGCGGACCGCCACGCCGTGTGGGAACTGATCAGCGAACCCGCCCGCTACCCCAGTTTCATGCCGAACCTGGAGCGTTGGGAGACCGTCACCGAGGGTCCCGCCGAGGTCGGATCCCGCTACACCGTGCACTGGAAGATCGGCGCGGCGCCGGTGGGAGGCGTCATCGAGCTCGTCGAGGTCGACCCTGCCCGCGACCTCGCGTGGCTCAGCATCACCGGTGTCAGCACGCGCGGTCGCTTCCGCCTGCGTGATGCCGGAGCCAAGGGAACCAAGGTGACGTTCCGGTTGTCGTACCAGTCGCCCGGTGGGTTGCTCGGCCTGCTCGCCGATCGGGTCGCGGCACGCCAGGTGGGACAAACCCTCGCCGCCAGCCTGGAGAAGGTCCGTGACATCGTCGAATCCTAAGCAGCCA
>JAVHWG010000637.1:0-4347 GCA_032159965.1 Mycobacterium sp. | reverse complement strand
AAATAGGGACTAATAGTCGATAGCTGGATTCCGTTGTTGCCGAGGATCAAAACGGATGTGCCAGTTTAAACGCGCCAAGCCGTGCGGACTTGCCGTTGACTCCATGATTGGAATCATTGTCTACTAGTCACTCGGAGAAAGCGCGAAAGGGTGCGCAGAATGAACAAGGATGACCTGATCCTGATCAGCGTCGACGACCACATCGCTGAGCCGGCCGACATGTTCGATGCGCACGTTCCCGCAACGTACAAGCACCTCGCCCCCCGGGTGGTGATTGAGCCCGACGGCATCCAGCAGTGGTACTACGGCGAGATTCGCGGGCGGAACATGGGCCTGAACGCCGTGGCAGGCAAACCCCGCGAGATGTACAACGTCGACGCCTCACGTTACGACGAGATGCGACCCGGCTGTTTCAACGTCGACGAGCGGGTCCGTGACATGAATGCCGGCGGACAGCTGGCCGGTCTGAATTTCCCCAATTTCACCGGCTTCTCGGGACAGGTGCTCAACCAAGGCCCCGATCCCGACGTCAACCTGGTGATGATCAAGGCCTACAACGACTGGCATGTGGACGAGTGGTGTGCTGCCTACCCCGGGCGGTTCATCCCGTGCGGCATTCTGCCGCTATACGACGTCGTCGAAGCGGCCAAGGAAGTGAAACGACTCGCGGGCAAGGGCTGCCACGCGGTGACGTTCTCGGAGAATCCGGAAGCGTTGCACATGCCGAGCATTCACACCAAGTACTGGTACCCGTTGTTTGAGGCGGTCTGCGAGACCAACACCGTGTTGTGCACCCATGTCGGCTCCGCATCCCGTTCGCCGATGGTGTCGATGGACGCGCCGGCCAGCGTCATGATGACCGCGTCGTCGATGATGAGCATGTTCACCTTCACCGAGCTCATCTGGGCGGAGTTCTGGGCCGACTTTCCTGGCCTGAAATTCTCGCTCACCGAGGGTGACGTCGGCTGGATGCCGTACTTCCTTTGGCGCGCTGAGCATGTCTACAACCGGCATTCCGGTTGGACGCTTGCCAAGTTCCCGCGGGGCTATGCCGGGCCGGCCGATGTGTTCAAACGACACTTCTACACCTGCTTCATCAGCGACAAAGTAGGCGTGCACAATATGGACTGGTTCAACGAGGACATGCTGTGCTGGGAGTCCGATTTCCCCCATTCCGACAGCAGTTGGCCCTTCGCGCCGGAGGATGTCGTTGCGACGATGGGCCATCTCGACGATCCCGTCGTCAACAAGATCACCCATGAAAACGCGATGGCCGCATACTCTTTCGACCCCTTCCGCTACATCACGAAGGAGCATGCTCGGGCCGGTTATCTGCGCAGTCAGGCCGCCGACGTCGACCTGGTGACACACGTCGGCCACGAGGCCAGCCAGCGTGACCGCGATGCGTGGACACGGATGACCCAATTCGCCCTGAAGGCACAGGGCGCGGCGGCGGTGACGGTGGAGGCTTCCGATATTTCAGCCCGGCGCAGCGCGACCACGCTGGGCAACTGAACGTGACCGCTCGAGCACCGTTCGCAGGCTGGCGCGTGCTCGAACTGTCCAATGGGATAGCGGCGGCCTACGCCGCCAAGATGTTCAACGACGCGGGCGCCGACGTGGTGAAAATTGAGTCACCACAGGGCGACTCCCTGCGTCGGTGGTCTGCCGGGGGCGGACCGGCCGGGGCACTGTTCGAGTACCTGGCCGCGGGCAAGCGCTCAGTGGTCGGTCGCGACAAGACGGAAACCGCGGCGTTGCTGGCCGGAACCGACGTGGTGCTCACCGACCTGACCGACGAGTGGACGCTCGACAACATCACCACACACACCGGCCCGTCGACGGTGGTCGTCTCCGTGACGCCGTTCGGCACGACCGGGCCCTATGTCGATGACCACCTGATTGCCAACGAGTTCATCCTGCAAGCGCTTTCGGGATCAATCGCCAGTCGGGGCTGGCCCGGCGACGAACCCGTGCAAGCGGGTGGCCGGCTCGGTGAATGGTTGGCGGGCACGTTCGCGGCCGCGGTCGCCGCGGCCGCCGCTCGGCACGCGGCACGGGGCGGGCGCGGTGAGATCATCGACGTGTCAACCTATGAAGCGATGGCGATCGCAATGGGTGGCTTGCCCGCCATGTCGGCCAGCGTGATGGGCCCGGACTCCGTAATGAACTCCCGCAGCCTGGAACTGCCCTCAATCGTCCCCACCGCCGACGGCATGGTCGGCTTCTGCACCATTACCGCGCAGCAGTTTCAAGACTTTCTGGTGCTGATCGAGCGGGCCGATCTGATCGATGACGCCGAGCTGGCATCGGTCGAGGGCCGGATCGCGCGCCGCGACGAATTCCTCGGCATGGTCACCGAGTGGACCGAAAGCCGCACCACCGAAGAGATTGTCGACCTTGCGGTGGCGTTCCGAATTCCGGTGGCGCCCATCGCAACACCAGCGACGCTGCCGGGTGTCGACCACTTCGTGCAACGGGGTGTGTTCGTCGAATCCGAACTCGGGGTTCTGCAACCGCGAGTGCCCTACCGCGGCGAAGCGATCGCGACCAGGCCGCCGGGCCGGGCCCCAGAACTCGGCGCGGATACCGGCGGCGTGGCCTGGCCACCTCGGCCCGAGCGGTCCGTTTCAGTCGCGGACAGCGTACTTCCGTTGTCCGACCTGCGAGTTGCCGACCTGACCGCATTCTGGGCCGGACCCTTCGCAACCCAGTTCCTCGGCGCCCTGGGCGCCGACGTGATCAAGGTGGAGGGCGTTCGGCGGCCAGATGGTATGCGGTTCTCCGCCGCCCGCCCGCCCACCTGGGACCAGTGGTGGGAGTGGGGCCCGGTGTTTCTGTGCAGCAACAACAACAAGCGCGGCATCAGCGTCGAACTCAGCACCGACGGGGGACGCGCCATCGCGCTGGACCTCATTGGCGCAAGCGATCTCGTCATCGAGAACTTTTCGCCGCGGGTGATGGACAACTTCGGCTTGAACTGGGACGCGGTGAGCGCGGCCAACCCCCGCGCCGTCATGGTGCGGATGCCGGCATTTGGTCTGGATGGACCTTGGCGCGACCGCGTTGGTTTCGCGCAGACCATGGAGCAGGCGACGGGAATGGCCTGGATGACCGGACATGCCGACGGTCCACCACTGATTCCGCGCGGCGTTTGCGACCCGATCGCCGGGTTGCATGCCGTCTTCGCCGCCTTGGCAGCACTGGTCATTCGCGATCGGGATGGGACCGGAGTGTATGTGGAATCGACAATGGCGGAGGCGGCGCTCAACGTTGCCGCCGAGATGCTCGTTGAGTACTCGCGCAACGGAATTGAACTGCGGCGGCAGGGTAATCGCGGCCCCGGAGCCAGTCCGCAAGGTGTGTACCGCTGTCAGGGTGACGACGAATGGGTGGCGCTCGCCGCCATCGACGGCGCCGGTCGCGTTGGGCTGGGCCACCTCATCGGACGGCCCCAATTGGGCCTCGACGAAGCCGGGTGGCGGGAGCGGGCCGACGACTGCGACAAGCTGATCGCGGCTTGGGCGGCGCAGCGCAGGGTGGCCGATGCGGTCAGTGCTCTGCGTTCCGCCGGCCTGGCAGCCGCGCCGGTGCGGGCACCCGCCGGCTTGCTCACCGACCCGCAGTTGCTGAACCGCGGTTTCTGGGAACGGGTAGACCACCCGGTTGCGGGTTCGTTTCTATGCACCGGCATGCCGTTTACGTTCGTGGGCAAGCCGAGACGCTGGATACGACGGATCGCGCCACGGTACGGCGAGCACACCAGCGAGGTACTGACCGGCGTTTTGGGTTACCACCAAACAGACTTGGCCGCGATGCGCGAGTCCGGGATCACCGCGACCCGGCCGGCGGGTTTATGACGTGGCAGTGACGCTGTGTGTGCCGCCGCGCCCGGGAGAGTTGTGCGCACCGGTCCGGTTCCTGCTGCGGCAGGACTCGGTGGTCATGGAACTGACCGCACGGCACCGCATCACCAGCGTCGAGTGGGACGAGCGTGAGCACGCGGTGGTCATGGTCGTCGAGATCACCGATCCACAGACCGCGCGGCCGGTCGACGTGCGAATCGACGTCATCGACGGTGACGCGTCGCATGCTGACGCGCGGGTCCGGACGATCGGCCGGATTGTGCGCGGCGGAAAGGAATTCGAGGTCGTTGGCACCTACCTCGGCGTCGTCGCAGACGAAAACTAAAGCGATTTAAAGGAATCTAAAGGGAGAGGTGAGGGTGAGCGCAACCGAGCGCACCGCGGCCATCGTCGGGGTGCACAACACCCCGCAGGCTCGCCGACTGGAGGGCGAGACCTCGCGTGGTCTGGCGATCCAGGCCATCCAGGGCGCGCTCGCCGA
>JAVHWG010000628.1:0-7487 GCA_032159965.1 Mycobacterium sp. | reverse complement strand
ACCAGCTGAACTACACCCACCATTGCCGCGACCGCAGTGCGACGCGGCGAAGGCGATATTAGCCGCTTGTGGTGCCTGAAGCCGAATCCGTATCCGTCGCCGAGTCCGCCGCGCCATTCATCTCCGCCGCTACGGCCGCGATATCAGCACTCGAGGGTCCTGGCGGCGCGACGAACGCGGTGCGACGGTAGTACCGCAGCTCGCGTATAGACTCGTGGATGTCTGCCAGTGCCCGATGCGCCAGCCCCTTCTCGGGCTGTCCGAAGTAGATCCGCGGATACCACCGACGGCACAGTTCCTTGATCGAGCTGACGTCGATCATCCGGTAGTGCAGGTACTCGTCGAGCGTGGGCATGTCGCGGGAGATGAAGCCGCGATCGGTGGCAATCGAATTGCCTGCCAGCGGAGCGGTTTTCGCCTGTGGGACGTGAGCACGCACGTAGTCCAGCACCATCGTCTCGGCCTGCTGTAGGTCGATGGTCGACCCACGGACCTCGTCGATCAGCCCCGAGTGGGTATGCATGCGCGTGACCACCTCGACCATGCCGGTCAGCGCGTCCTCGTCGGTGTGAATCACCACGTCGACGCCGTCCCCGAGGACATTCAGGTCCGAGTCCGTGACCAGCGCAGCGATCTCTATCAGCCGGTCACGGCCCAGGTCTAGGCCGGTCATCTCGCAGTCGATCCACACGAGTTCATCTCGCACAGCGCTCAACAGTAGGCTCTGCGAGCGATGAGTACAGAATCGTCTCCCTCGCCCGCCCAGGAGATCGCGGCGGGCTACGCATTCGACGGGCCGGCGCTTGAGTTGGGGACGGTGCTGGTCGACGGCATCGTTGATCCTGCCGCCAGGGTTCGCATCCCACTGGCCACCGTGAACCGCCACGGGCTGGTCGCAGGGGCCACCGGCACCGGCAAGACCAAGACCCTGCAGGTGATGGCCGAGCAGCTGTCCGCGGCCGGCGTTCCGGTGATGATGGCCGACGTCAAAGGCGACCTGTCCGGGTTGTCCCGCCCAGGCGTCGCCAACGACAAGACCGCGGCCCGCGCCAAGGACACCGGCGACGACTGGACGCCGACCGGCTTCCCCGTCGAATTTCTATCGCTGGGTACCAGCGGCGTCGGCGTTCCGGTACGGGCCACAATCTCCAGCTTCGGCCCGATTCTGCTGTCGAAAGTGTTGGGGCTCAATGCAACCCAGGAGTCGACTCTGGGCCTGATTTTCCACTGGGCGGATCAGAAGGGCCTGCAGCTGCTCGATATCAAGGACCTGCGGGCGGTGATCACGTTCCTCACCGGCGACGAGGGCAAGGCCGAACTCAAAGCGCTGGGTGCGGTGTCGTCGACGACCGCGGGCGTCATCCTGCGCGCGTTGGTGAACCTCGAGGCCGAGGGCGCGGACACGTTCTTCGGCGAGCCCGAGCTCGATCCCAAGGACCTGATGCGTACCGATTCGAAGGGCCACGGTGTCATCACGTTGCTCGAGGTCGGCGCCCAGGCGGCGCGGCCCGTGATGTTCTCCACGTTCCTGATGTGGGTGCTCGCGGATTTGTTCACGTTCCTGCCCGAGGTCGGTGACGTCGACAAGCCCAAGCTGGTGTTCTTCTTCGACGAAGCGCATCTGCTATTCGCCGACGCGTCCAAGGCATTCCTCGAGCAGGTCGAGCAGACGGTCAAATTGATCCGCTCCAAAGGCGTCGGCGTGTTCTTCTGCACGCAGCTGCCCACCGACGTGCCCAACGCGGTGCTCTCGCAGCTTGGCGCGCGCGTGCAGCACGCCCTGCGCGCGTTCACCCCCGACGATCAGAAGGCCCTGTCCAAGACCGTCCGGACCTACCCGAAAACCCAGGTGTACGACCTGGAGTCGGCGCTGACGTCGCTCGGCATCGGCGAGGCCATCGTCACCGTGCTGTCCGAGAGAGGCGCGCCGACACCGGTCGCCTGGACGCGGATGCGGTCACCGCGCTCGCTGATGGACACGATCGGACCCGACGCGATCCATCTCGCCGCGGAAGTCAGTGCGCTGCAACCCGTCTACGGCAAGACCATCGACCGCGAGTCGGCATACGAGCTCCTGGCCGCCAAGCTGGCGCCGCCGCCGCAAACGGCCGGTCCGGGGCCGGCGGGCCAGGATCCGATGCCGCCGCCGTATGAGCCGCCGCCGACCAGGGAGAAGGCCGCCAAGCCGGAGCCGGGCTTCTGGGAGAACGTTCTCGAGAGCTCCGCATTCAAGAGCGCGATGCGCTCGGCGGGCACGGTCGCCGGCCGCGAGATCACCCGCAGTATCTTCGGCACGGGCCGCCGCAGACGCTAGCCGCCCCGCCGAAACCGCTAGCCGCCCCGGCCGAAACCGAATTCCAGGTCGTGGATCGGCGCAAAACACGACCTGGAATTCGGTTTCGGCGCTCGAACGCGGCGCTTTCGGGACGCGGCGCTCGAACGCGCTAGCCGCCGAGCTTCTTGTAGAACGCCCCGACGATCGGTGCCACGATTGCGCGCGGCGAGTACCCGCTGGCCACCGACATCGCTTTCGACGTCACCCCGGGCACGATGCGCATCTTGTTGCGCTCCAGCCCGTCCAGCGAAAGCTTCGCGGTGTGTTCGGTAGAGATCCAGAGGAAGTCTGGCACCAGCCGCTCGACCATCGAGGCCTCAGCATCGTCGGGCAACGTCGAGCGCACGGGTCCCGGTGCCAACAGCGTCACGTGCACACCCGCCTTCTTCAGCTCGCCGCGTAGCGACTCGCTGAATGTGTTGACGAAAGCCTTGGTCGCCGCGTAGGTGGCGTTGTTCGGTATCGGCGAATTGCCCGCGGCGGAACCGGAAATCAAGATGCCGCCGGCGCCCCGCTGGACCATCCCAGGCAGCACGGCCAGCGTAAGATCATGCACGCCAAGGACATTCAATGCTACCTGCGCCTTCTCCTCGGCGGGATCGAGATTAGCCACCGGTCCGAACGTCGCGGTGCCTGCGTTCGCGCACAAGATGGAGATGTTGCGCGCGGCTAGCTCGTCGCACAACTTGGCTCGTTCGCCCGCGTCTGCGAGGTCGATTCCTCGCACGTCGACCGTCACCCCGTAGCGCTCGGTCAGTCGCGTGGCCAACGCTGTCAGAACATCTTCGCGGCGGGCGGTGATGATCAGATGGTGGCCACGCGCGGCCAGCTCGGTGGCCAGCGCTTCGCCGATGTTCTGGGATGCTCCGGTGACGACGGCGCGCGCGTCGGCGCTGGGTGCGGGGACTGGCATGCGGACGATCGTAGAGGGCATCCTAGAGGGCAGGGCGTCCCACTAGGCTCGGCGACCATGGCCGGCTCCCGCTCGCGTGTGCTGGCGTGGGCGCTCTGGGATTGCGGGTCGACCGGGCTGAACGCGATCGTCGTCACGTTCGTCTTCTCGGTCTACCTCACCAGATCCGTCGGTGCGGGCGTAACGACCAGCTGGTTCGGGCTTGCCCTCTTCGGCGCGGGCGTCACAGTCGCCCTGCTCGCTCCCGTCACCGGCGTCTGGGTCGACACGCCGCATCGTCGGCGCCGCACGCTCGGCGCCCTGACCGCTGTGCTCGTGCTGCTGACGTCTGCGATGAGCCTGATTCGCGACGATCCGCGTGATCTGGTGGTGGGCCTGGTGCTGCTGGCGCTGGCCACCGCCTGCAGCGACCTGGCCAGCGTGCCCTACAACTCCATGCTGCGGCAGCTGGCGACGCCGGAGTCATCCGGCCGCATCTCCGGATTCGGTTGGGCGGCAGGCTATGTCGGCAGCATGGTGCTGCTGCTCACCGTGTACGCGTTCTTCATATCCGGCGACGGGCCCACTCGCGGGCTGCTGGAGATCTCCACTGCGGGCGGGCTGAACGTGCGTGCGGCGATGTTGCTCACCGCTGCCTGGATGGCCGTGTTCGCGCTGCCTCTGCTCGTCTTTCCGCCGCCGGCCGCCGATCTCGACGCCAAGGCGCCACTGTCAGGCGGTGTACTTGGCGCCTACCGCAAGGTCTGGGCAGACGTCACCGCCGAATGGCACCGGGACCGCAACTTCGTGTACTACCTGCTGGCCAGCGCGGTTTTTCGGGACGGGCTCATCGGGGTGTTCACCTTCGGCGGGGTGCTCGGCGGCACCGTGTACGGCATGTCTGCGGGCGATGTGCTGCTGTTCGGGGTGACGGCGAACGTGGTGGCCGCGCTGGGGGCGGTGATCGGCGGCCTGATCGACGACCGCGTCGGATCGAAGGCGGTCATCTTGACCTCGCTGGCGTCGATGGTCGTCGTCGGCGCCACGTTGATGGCGTTGTCCGGCCCGCTCGCGTTCTGGATCTGCGGCGTGTTGCTCTGCTTGTTCGTCGGGCCGACGCAATCCTCGGCGCGCACCCTGCTGCTGCGGATGACCGGCGACGGCAAGGAGGGCGTCGCGTTCGGGCTGTATGCGATGACGGGGAGGGCCGCGACGTTCCTCGCGCCGGCGATGTTCGCCCTGTTCGTCGCCGTATTGGGCAGTGACCGGGCCGGCATCGGCGGCTTGTTGGTGGTGCTGTCGGCCGGGTTCGCCGGGATGCTTCTGGTCACCACGCCCCAGCGTCGCTAACCGATCGGGGAGCAGACCGTCAGCACAGAGCCCTTGCGCTCGACGATCTTCCTACCGCCCACCGATATCGTGCAGGTCACATCCTTGCCGGCGTTGGTGACGATGATGCTCGCCGACCCCTTCGCCGGCTTGGGCAGGTCGACCTCCTTATGCCATGGCAGCTCCACGCCGAAGTCGTTCTGCATCATGCCGCCCGTGCCGTTGTAGCTGATGCTCAGCGCGATGCCGTCGCCTGTGACGTCGTAGGACACCGATTCGGTCTCGCCGGAGCTGTTGGTGGGGGGTGTGGGCAGTGGCGGGAACGTGGGCAGCCCGGTCGGTAGTGGCGGCCTTCCCGGCGACGACGACGGTGTCCGGGTGGGTGCGCGCGTGGTGGGGGTCAGCGTCGACGAGGGCGCCGCCACCGATTTGTCCTTCGCCGGGCTGGCGACGACGAACACCAGCCAGGCGATCAGCGCGATGACGGCGGCGACGGCGAATCCCGCAAGACCCCACAGCCACGGCCGGGGTCCTCGGGGTGGATCCGGCGGCTCGCCGGGGGGCGGGGGGCCGGTGGTCGGAGGCTGCGGACTGGTCTGCGTCCAATACGGCGGCAATTGCTGGGTGGGTGTTTGCCCGGAAGGCGGTGCCGACGTGTGCATCGGGGTGTACGACGTACCGCCGTACGCCGGATCCGAATACGCGTAGGGATCTGGCTGAGCTCCGGTGGGGTCCGACGAACCGGGCCCGGAGTATCGCGGGTCGGTCATATCCACCTCATAGCAGCGAGGGTACCTGCGGAACAGCTGCCGAGGTCTGCGCTCGTGCCGACGGTCTGCGGCTCGCCGACATGGCCACCTGAATGGCGAGAACCCGGGGTGTTGGGAGAAGGTAGAGGGCATGTGCGGTATCTGCGGAGAGGTCCGCTTCGACGGACGATCGGCCGACGTCGCCGCGGTGACGCGGATGGCAGAGGCGATGCAGGCTCGTGGCCCCGATTCCAATGGCGTCGTCGCGCACGGCCCGATCGCGTTCGGGCACCGGCGGCTGTCCATCATCGACCTGTCGGCATGCGGCGCTCAGCCGATGGTCGACAGCGACCTGGGTCTGACGCTCGTGTTCAACGGCTGCATCTACAACTACAAGGACCTGCGTGCCGAACTGCAGGCTGCCGGCTACCGCTTCTTCTCCACCGCCGACAGCGAGGTTCTCCTCAAGGCGTTCCACAAGTGGGGCCCGCAATGCGTCGAGCGCTTTAAGGGAATGTTCGCGTTCGCGATCGCCGACCGTAATTCAGGGGTGGTGACGCTGGGTCGTGACCGGCTCGGCATCAAGCCCCTGTATATCGCGGAGTCGCCGGGCAGGTTGCGGTTCGCGTCGTCGGTGCGCGCGCTGCTGGAGGCCGGCGATGTCGACACCGAACTGGATCGCCATGCGCTGCAGCATTACATGAGTTTTCACGCCGTGGTGCCCGCTCCTCACACCATCTACCGAGGTGTGCGCAAGCTGCCGCCGGCCACCGTGCGGGTGGTCCAGCCCGACGGAAGCTTCACCGACACTGTCTACTGGTCGCCGGACTTCAGCCGCGACGACGGTCGCGCCGGGTGGTCCAAGCAGGACTGGCAGGACGCGTTGATCGACGCGCTGCGCGTCGCGGTGTCGCGCCGGATGGTCGCCGACGTTCCCGTCGGGGTGCTTCTGTCCGGCGGGATCGACTCGTCGGTGGTGGTCGCGCTGCTTGCCGAGCAGGGTCAGCACGGCCTCGCCACGTACAGCATCGGATTCGACTCGGCGGGCGGCCAGTCGGGCGACGAGTACTACTACTCGGACATGGTCGCCAAGGCGTTCGACACCAATCACCACAAGATCCACATCGACAACTCGCGCCTGGTGCCCGCACTACCCAAAACCATTGCGGCGATGAGTGAACCGATGGTCAGTCACGACTGTGTCGCGTTCTACCTGCTCTCCGAGGAGGTCAGCAAATCGATCAAGGTCGTCCAGTCCGGGCAGGGCGCCGACGAGATCCTGGCCGGCTACGACTGGTATCCGCCCTTGGCCGACGTCGACCGCGACCGGGTCACCGACGCGTACGCCAAAGTCTTCTTCGACCGCGACCACGGCGGTGTGAATTCGATCTTCGCTCCCGAGTACTGCCTCGACGAAGACGTGAGCCGCCAGTTCGTTTTCGCCCACCAGGGCGCGCCCGGCGCCGACACGGCAGTGGACGCGGCCCTGCGCCTGGACACCGAGGTGATGCTCGTGGACGACCCGGTCAAGCGCGTCGACACGATGACCATGGCCTGGGGACTGGAAGCCAGGGTTCCGTTCCTCGACCACGACTTCGTCGAGCTCGCCGCCACCTGCCCGCCCGAACTCAAGCTGGAGTCGGGTGGCAAGGGAGTACTGAAAGAGGCGTCCAGGGCGCTGCTACCCGCCGAGGTGATCGACCGCACCAAGGGGTACTTCCCGGTGCCTGGTATTCGGCATATCGAGGGCGAGGTGTACGACCTCGTCCGCGACGCCCTGACGAACCAGGCGGCGCGGAATCGCGGCCTATATCGCCCAGAGACAGTGCAGGCATTGTTGAACAAGCCCAACGACGGGCGCACCACCCTCGGTGCTAACTCGCTGTGGCAGCTCGCGGTGCTGGAGATGTGGCTGCAGAGCATGGAGGGCTAAAAGCGTGCATCGGGTGCGGGCGAACTTCGGGGCGTCGATGTCCCCCGATGCGACCGCTTTCGCGCACATCGTCGACGACGGGGGTTATCCCCGTGCGGTGCAACGGTTTCTGCGAGGCTGGCGGGCCAGCTCGTCGCGCGACGTGGTTCTTCCCGTGGAAGGCCCGGTAAACCGCGTCATCCACTCTGCCGACGGCTACTGGCTGGCATGTGAAGTGGCGCCGGAGGGCAGCACCACCAGGTCTCAGAT
>JAVHWG010000599.1:0-26303 GCA_032159965.1 Mycobacterium sp. | reverse complement strand
GCCTGACCGCGGTCCCGTGCCATGACGCGGACCTGGTCGAGCGGCGTGTGATTCTGCACTATCGACCGCGCCGACGGCGCCGGCCCGATCATCTTTGCGAGACGGTCCACCCGACCGCCTTCCTCGTCGACGCTCACGGCGACGGGAAGCGGTGTGGCGTTCTTCAAGACGTCGCGAATCGACTGGTCGTTCAACATCGACTTGTCGGTGGGACTGCCGATGAAGATCCCGCCGACGTGATACTTCCGCACGACGTCGCGCGCGTCGTCGGCCCCGGTCACACCGACCATCAGCAGCTGGGCGAGCTTGTTCTCGATCGGCATGTTGATCAACGCGGCGTCGTCGCCGCAGACCCGGGGAGGTGCGGGCGGGAGCGGTGCCGCCGAGGACGAACTGCCAGCCGCCGACGACCCGGAGGAGCCGGTTCGCCGGTGCTGAAACCACAGCACGCCGGCGGCCACGACCACGCCGATCAGCACCACCGACAACACCAATTGGAGAAGCGGCGCGTTCCGCCGAATCCATCCCCGCGACGGCCTGTTCGGCGGGGGCTCGCTCGTGGACGGCATGGGGCGGATAGTACAGACGACACCTGCCTGCGCCTGAACGCGCGAGGGCGCTCAGGGTTTCGCGCCGCCGCGTCGCCTTCACGGCGTCTTGTCGACCGTCTGCTACCTTGGCGACAACTCCCATGTCGATTCGCTAGGAGTCTTCGCGATGAAACGGTTTGGACTGGCGGCCGCCGCCAGTATCGTCATCGGCCTGCTCTTGGGGGCCACTGCCGTGCTGGGCGCGACGATCCCGATCGGCAACCAATCACCGACGCCGCAGAGCGACAAAGGCGCGGCGCTGCTCAACCGGGTCGAGTACGGCGACCGACACTAGCCTTCTCGCGGCGGACGGAAGCAGCAGCAAAGGACACGTGCCCGAGGCGTCGTCCGAGGCCGCCGCTCCACCCCTGTCACGACGGTGGCTGCTCGCCGTGGTGTCCGCCGCCCTGGCGCTCGCTTTCGCGCAGGCGCCCGGACTGATCTCCCCCGACACCAAACTCGACCTGACGGCCAATCCGCTGCGCTTTCTGGCCAGGGCGACCAACCTGTGGAGCAGCGAGCTGCCGTTCGGCCAGGCCCAGAACCAGGCCTACGGCTATCTGTTCCCCCACGGCGCATTCTTCCTTCTCGGGGACACACTCGGTCTTCCCGGATGGGTGACGCAGCGGCTCTGGTGGGCACTGCTGTTGACCGTCGGATTCTGGGGACTGCTTCGGCTCGCCGAGGCACTGGGCATCGGCACCACCAGCTCGCGGGTCCTCGGCGCCGTGGCGTTCGTGTTGTCGCCGCGGGTGCTGACGACGCTGGGGTCGATCTCGTCGGAGACGCTGCCGATGATGCTGGCGCCCTGGGTGCTGCTGCCGATGGTCGTCGCGTTGCGACAGACGGACGGACCGGTTCGCGTACTGGCCGCACGATCCGCGCTGGCCGTCGCGTTGATGGGTGCCGTCAACGCCGTCGCCACGCTGACCGGGGGCCTACCCGCGATCATCTGGTGGCTGTGCCACCGGCCGAACCGGCGGTGGTGGCGGTTCACCGGCTGGTGGTGGCTGGGTCTTGCGTTGGCCACGCTGTGGTGGATCGTGGCACTAGTTCTACTCGGACGGATCAGTCCCCCGTTCCTCGACTTCATCGAGTCCTCCGGCGTCACCACTCAGTGGACGTCGCTGACCGAAGTGCTTCGCGGCACTGACAGCTGGACCCCGTTCGTCGCGCCCGCGGCGAACGCCGGATCATCGCTTGTGACCAGTCCCCTGGCGATTCTCGCCACCACGCTCGTTGCCGCCGGCGGGCTGGCGGGACTCGCGCTCACATCCATGCCCGCCCGTGGCCGCTTCGTGGTCGTGCTTCTCACCGGCATCGTGCTGCTTGCGGTGGGTTACTCAGGAGGCCTCGGCTCGCCGCTTGCCCACCATGTGCAGGCGTTCCTCGACGCGGCCGGCACCCCGGTGCGCAACGTGCACAAGCTCGAGCCCGTCATCCGGCTGCCGCTGGCACTGGGCCTCGCACACCTCCTCGGGCGGGTCCCGCTGCCCGGTGCGGTGCCCCGGCGGCAGTGGGTGGACGCATTCGCCCACCCTGAACGCGACAAGCGGGTTGCGGTGGCAATCGTCCTGCTGGTTGCACTCGCGGTCAGCACGTCGCTGGCGTGGTCGGGCAGGCTGACGCCCCCCGGTACGTTCAGTGCCATTCCCCGGTACTGGCATGACGCGGCGGACTGGCTCGACGAGCACAATGCCCGCGGCCCGACGCCCGGCCGCGTGTTGGTGGTGCCGGGTTCGCCCTTCGCCACCCAGGTGTGGGGCACGAGTCACGACGAGCCACTGCAGGTGCTCGGTGAAAGCCCATGGGGTGTACGCGATTCGGTGCCGCTGACGCCGCCGGCGACGATCCGCGCACTGGATGCGGTGCAGCGGCTGCTGGCCGCGGGCAGACCGTCCGAAGGTCTCGCTAATATGCTTGCGCAACAGGGGATTTCATATGTAGTGGTGCGCAATGACTTGGATCCCGACACGTCGCGGTCGGCGCGGCCGATCCTCGTGCACCGCGCGATCGGCAATTCACCCGGGCTCACGGAGGTCGCACATTTCGGCGAGCCTGTGGGGGCGGGAGTGGTGCCGGGATTTGTGGCCGACAGCGACCTGCGGCCTCAGTATCCGGCCGTGCAGATCTACCGAGTGGACACCCGCGATATCGGCGGGCCGTACTTCGCAGACGTCGACGGTCTGCCCCGCATCGATGGGGGGCCGGAAGCTCTGCTGCGCCTCGACGAACGCCGCCGGCTGCAGGGTGATCCGGCGTTGGGTCCGGCAATGCTGACCACCGACGCCCAGCGCGCCGGCCTGCCGGTGCCGCTGGTAACGGTCACCGATACGCCGCTGGTCCGCGAGACCGACTACGGCCGCGTCGATGACCATTCGTCTGCCGTCCGGGCTGCCGGCGACTCGCGCCACACGTTCAACAGGGTGCCGGACTACCCGTCCGCTGCCGAAGCCGTCCGCGGCGCCTGGACCGGAGGCAGGCTGACCGCGTCAAGCTCTGCCGCAGACGCGACTGCGCTGCCCAACGTGTCGCCGGCCATCAATCCGGCCGCCGCCGTCGACGGAGACTCCGCGACCAGCTGGGTGTCCAACGCGCTGCAGACGGCGGTCGGACAGTGGCTGCAGGTGGACTTCGACAACCCGATCACCAACGCGGCGATCACGATCACGCCGAGCGCCACGGCCGTCGGCGCCCAGGTGCGCAAGCTCAGGATCTCCACCGCCAAGGGGACGTCGACACTGCGCTTCGACGCGGCCGGGCAGCCGCTCACCGCACCTCTGCCGTACGGCGAGACGTCGTGGGTACGCGTGACCGCCGTCGGCACCGACGACGGATCGGCCGGCGTGCAGTTCGGGATCACCGACATCGGGTTCACCCAGTACGACGCCAACGGTTTCGCCCACCCCGTTCCCCTCCGGCACACCGTCGACGTGCCGGGCCCGCCGCCGGGCTCACACGTTGCCGGCTGGGACCTCGGCGACGAGTTGCTCGGCCGTGCGGGTTGCGCGGAGGGCGCGGGCTCGGTCCGGTGCGCGGCCACCATGGCCCTGGCACCGGAGGAGCCGGTGAATTTCAGCCGCACACTCACCGTGCCCGCGCCGACGACGGTGACCCCGGTGGTCTGGGTGCGCGCACGGCAGGGCCCAAAGCTCGCCGACCTCGTCGCCCAGCCGGGCGTCGCGCGCAGCCTCGGTGACGCCGACGTGATCGACGTGCAGGGCTCCGCGTTCGCCGCCGCCGACGGTGACCCGCGGACAGCGTGGATCGCGTCGCAGAGGATCGTGCAGAACCGGACCGCGCCGTCTCTGACATTGAAGTTGCCGAAGCCGACGGAGGTCACCGCCCTGCAGCTGACCCCCAGTGCGTCGGCGTTGCCCGCGCACCCCCGGATGGTCGCCGTGGACCTCGGAAGCGGGCCCCAGGTACATCGGATCGAGCCCGACAGTGGTACCAGCACCCTGCGTCTGGCACCGCTGACCACTGACACCGTGACGATCAGCGTGCTCGACTGGGACGACGTAATCGACCGCACGGCATTGGGTTTCGACCAATTGAAGCCTCCCGGTATCGCCGAGGTCGTGGCGCTGGGCCCGGACGGAAAGCCGATCGCAGCCGCGGACGCGGGCCGCAACAGCACCCGGGCTGTCGACCTCGAATGTGGCAGGGGTCCGGTGATCGCGATCGCAGGACGCTTTGTGCAGACCTCCATTCACACCACGGTCGGGGCATTGCTGACCGATGAGCCGATCGCAGCCGTGCCGTGTCAACGCGAACCGATCGCCCTGCCTGCAGGCAGCCAGGAGCTGTTGATCAGCCCCGGGGACGCCTTCGTCGTCGACGGCGCGCAACTGAACACAGAACACGCCGGCGGCCCGTCGCCGCCGGCGGCGGTCACCCCTGCACGGGTGGGGACGTGGGGACCCGACCGCCGAGAGGTTTACACCGGTCCGGCGTCGCCGCGGCGCGTGCTCGTCGTCCCGGAGAGCGTCAATCCCGGGTGGGTCGCGCAGTCCGCGGACGGCACCCCTCTGACGCCGATCGTCGTCAACGGTTGGCAGCAGGGCTGGGTGGTCCCCGCCGGACTGGCAGGCACGATCGTCCTGACGTTCCCGTCCAACGCGCTGTACCGGGCCGGGCTCGGGTGGGGGCTGGCACTGCTGCCTGTGCTGATGCTCCTGGCGCTGGTGCGCCCACGTCGCAGGGTCGACGACGACGCCCCGGCAACGACGTGGCGCATACCGCCTGCGGCGGCCGCGACGGCGCTCCTCGCATCGGGCTGGCTGATCTCGGGCTGGGTGGGCGTCGTGGTGTTCGGCGCCGCCCTCGGTGTGCGCCGGCTGGTGTCGCCACGCAGAGCCGGGCGTGTCACCGTGGGCACCACCGCAGCGGCCTTCATCCTGGCCGGGGCCTTGCTGTCGCGTTACCCGTGGCGGTCAGTCAGTGGCTATGTGGGCCACTCGTGGGTGGTTCAACTGCCGGCGCTGATCGCCATCGGCGCGCTTGCTGCATCGGTGACACTGCTGTCCAGCGGTGGTGCGGTCCGGCGATATTCCCAGCGCCGCAACGCCACCCGGCACGGTGACTCGACCAGCGAATAACTCACCGCGGCGATCGCAAACCCGAATACCACGGTCACTAGCAGCACGACCGGCATGTGCCCGCTGAAGGCGAACTCGCCGATGACGGGGAACACCATGGTCAAAGCCGCCAGGTGCCAGACGAACAGCCCATAAGACCAGCGGCCCAGCGTCACCATCGACCGGCTGCCGAGAAACCGGTGCGGCGTGTCCGGACGGTCGAGCACCAGTGGTGCCACCAGCGCAGCGGCGACGACCGCGCCCATCGCGACCTTGACCATGAACTGGCCGGCGTTGCCGGGCACCAGCCCCTCGGGCCCGGCGAGCGGCGACGCCGCAACCACGAACGCCGCGATCCCGATGAGCGCCATCACGACTCGTCGACGCGCCAGCCAATGCATCCACCCGACGGGGCTGACGGTCCACTCCGCGAGAAGCATTCCCGCGGCGAACCACGAGAAGAACGCTGGCGGCCAGTTCAGCTGGTTGACGAACTCGGGCGTGTGAATGGGGACCAGCGCCCACAGCAAGCTGGCGACCGCCAGCACGGCGATCGCCGAGACGCGTGCACGTACCGGAAGTCCGCGGGCCAGCAGCGCCAACACGGGCAGCGCGAGGTAGAAGGTGACCTCCACCGACAGACTCCACATCTGCGTCAGCCCTGAGGTCAGAGTCAGCGGCACGTAGATCTGGGTGAGACTGAGATTCGCCAACCAGACTGTGCTGCTTGGTGTCTGGGCGTCGGGCAGCAACGTCAGAATGACGACGACCGCCACGAGATAGCCGGGCATGATCCGCACGATTCGCGATCGCAGGTAGTGGCCGGTCGGCGGAGTGTGCCGCATTCCCCGGACCGCCGCGGCGTGCCCGCGCCAGAGCAGAAACCCGGACAGCGCGAAGAACACCGCCACCGCGAGGTCGAACCGCCCGAAAAACCGGCCCCACAAGCCGCTGGAATGTCCCGTCTGGAACGCGACGTGAGTGACGACAACTCCAACGGCCGCGCAAGCCCGCATTCCCTCGACCGCCGGCACGAAGTTACGGATGCCCCCGACCGTCTCGGTTGCGTTCGGGGTTGCGGACGACACGCCGACCAGTGTGCCCGTCGAGGTGACGTCGGTGAAATGTGGGCGCTCACTGGTTCGGCCGTGAACGAGTCGGGGTAATCCCGGCCTTAGATCCTGCTGTTAGGGTCGAACGGGTTTGCCTCCACTGGCTGGTCGGAGCAAGGTGGCGGCGGCTGGTCAAGGGATCTGTCGTGGTCGCCCGCTCAAGGCTCAGCGTCAACGGGCGACGGCCGGAAGGAGGGACGATTTGGACCGCGCTGCGAAGGTTCGCCTCGTCGCGTGCGCGATCTTGGGCCTCGGCGCCGCGCTGTTGATGGCTGCGCTGCTTCTTGGGGTGTACACCGTCAACAAGGTGGCCAAGATCCCGCTCAATATCGACACCACGCTGGTCAGCGAAGGCAACGGTCAGGCCATCAACGCCAAGGCGCTCAATCCGGAGAAGCCGCCCAATCTTCCGCCGGGAGAGGCGCCACCGGCGCCCAAAGTCGTCATCGACGACATCAAGGACAACCGCCTCGTCCAGCAGCGGCAGATCACAACCGAGTCAGGACCCGACCGGCCCAACAACGACAACGACGTGACGTTGCAGGTGGGCACCACGATGCGGCGTACGGATCTGGGCGACGCCGGCCTGCTCCTGGCGATGATCGACACCGTCACGCTGAACCGGACGACCGCGATGGCCGTCGACAGTGACGGTCCGAACGGATGGCTGGCGAAGCCGCGGGATCTCACCCTGCCGCCCAAACCCGACAGCTCCGACCCCCAACCCGTGAAGCACCAGGGGCTTGCCTACCGCTTCCCCATCGACGTCAGCAAAGACGGCTCGTACGAGTTCTTCGATCCGATCGCCCAGAAGCCGTACAAGACCACCTTCAAGGGTGAGGACGACGTCCTCGGTTTGACCACATACCACTTCACGCAGTCCGTGGGACTGGACAGCAACGGGAACCTGCCGAAGAAGCCGTCCAGCGACGTCGTGCAGCCGCTGGAGTACCCGACCCGCTTCGCCGACCCGAGCGTGGATGCGCGCATCACCGCGTTCGCCGCGGAGTGGGGTTTCGACAACGAGCCGCCCGACAAACGCATCACGATGGTCCGGTACTACGCCGCGTTCCGTGACTTCTGGGTGGACCCGGTGTCCGGCGTCATCGTCAAACAGAAAGACCAGGCGTACCACTACTTCGTGCGTTGCGACGACGGCGAGCCGTGCCGAGAGCGCAGTCCGCTGGATCCGGAAAAGATCCGGCCGCTGGTCAAGTACTCGGTCCAGTCGACGCAGGACACCGTCGAGTCACAGATGAATGCCGCGCGGGACCAGCGTGACGAGATCGCACTGGTGGGCCGGATCTTGCCGATCATCTTCACCGCGCTCGGCATCATCGCGCTCATCGGAGGCGCGCTGTTGGGACTGTTCACACTGCGTGCACAGTCCGCGCTCATCGACCCTGGGCTCGACACCGCGGGCCACGAGTTCTTCGGCCCAGGCGGACCCGCCGCAGGGCGCCCGCCGGGCGCCGAAGCGGAGACCGAGAAGCTGCCCACGCAGCGGCGCCCGCCGCCTGCGCCGCCTCCTTCGGGACCGCCGCCCAAATAGCACCGCAGTGTCTGTGACGCGGCGTTGGGTGACGCCTGCCTACGCCCTCGCGTTGGTGCTGGCGATCACCGCGCCGCTGTTCGCGCCCGGCTACCTGTTGCTGCGGGATGCGGTGTCGACCCCCCGGTCGTACTTGTCCGACGAAGCGCTGGGGCTCGGCGAGTCCGCGCCCCGCGCACTGCCGCAAGACTTCGCGGTGGCACTGGCGTCCCACCTGATCGACGGCGGCGTCGTGGTCAAGGCTTTGCTGATCCTGGGTTTGTGGCTCGCAGGCTGGGGTGCCGCGCGGCTGGCTTCACGGGTCGTCCCCGAGGCGGGGCCGGGCGGGGAGTTCGTCGCGGCGACGGTCGCGATCTGGAATCCCTATGTGGCCGAGCGCCTTCTGCAAGGTCACTGGAGCCTGCTGGTCGGCTACGGCTGTCTGCCCTGGGTCGCGGCGGCGATGTTGGAACTGCGGGACAGTCCCCGGGCGCGGTGGTGGCCGCTGGTGTTCTGGGTCGCGCTCGCCGGACTGACGCCGACGGGACTGTTGCTCGCTGCGGCAGTCGCGGTCGTCTGCATCGCGGTTCCCGGCGACGGCCGGTCCCGCGTGGCGTGCGCCTCGGTGACGTGCGTTGTCGGGGTCGCTGTCGCGCTGCCCTGGCTGGCTGCCAGCGTCGTCGCCCATTCCTTGTCGTCGAGTCAGGCGGGGATCGCGCCGTTCGCGGCACGCGCCGAGCCCGCTCTCAGCACCCTGGGCAGCCTGGCGGCATTCGGTGGGATCTGGAACAGCGAATCGGTGCCTGGTTCCCGCACCACAGCGTTCGCGGTCGTCGGGTCGGCACTGCTGCTGGCGATCGTGCTCGTCGGATTGCCGACCCTCCGCCGGCGGCCCGCGGCAATGAGTCTGCTCGGACTGGCGTTGGTGGCGGTGGTGATGCCGGCGGCGATGGCGACCGGCCCGGGAATGGCGCTTGTCGACGCGGTGGTGCGGGCACTGCCGGGAGTCGGGGTCGTGCGTGACGGGCAGAAGTGGGTGGCGCTGGCGATGCCGGGGTACGCCGTGGGCGCTGCGGGAGGGGTGCTGACGCTGACGCGGTGGTCGATGAGCCGCTTGCGCGAAGAGAGACAAGAAGCGATGAGCCGCTTGCGCGAAGAGAGACGAGCAGTTCCGGCATATGCGGTGGCCGCTGTGTGCTGCGTGGCACTGATCGCCGTGCTGCCGGACCTCGCCTGGGGTGTCGGCGGCAAAGTCGCACCTGTGCGGTACCCGTCCGGGTGGGCGGCCGTCGCATCGAGGATCAACGCAGACCCGCGCCCGGTCGCCGTGCTGCCTGCGGACACGATGCGCAAGTTCGCGTGGTCCGGTCCGGCGCCGGTGCTCGACCCCCTGCCCCGATGGGTGCGCGCGCACGTCTGGTCGACGGGTGACCTGACGATCTCAGGACGAACGGTCGTCGGTGAGGGCACTCGGGCACGCCGTGTGCAGCAGCTCCTTCTCGAGGGGGCAGCGCCGTCGGCGCTGGCAGGTGCGGGCGTGGGATGGGTGGTGGTCGAGTCCGACTCCGCGGGCGGAATTGGTTCAGCTGCAAACACTTTGACGGCATTACCAGTGGTGTATCGCGATGCGGACATCACGCTTTACCGCGTCGGCGGTGATTCCGCAGGCGCGTCGTCGGTGCAGCGCGCGGTGATGGTGTCGGCACATCTGGTTTGGCTGATCGTGCTTGCCGCGGGTGCGGCGGGCTCGGCCGTCCTGACGGTGCGACGCCGGCATGCCGGACAGACGGCGGGCGCTACAGAAGACCGCTGATCCGCCGGCTTGACGCCACCGATTCGAGAACCACGCGCATGGCGTCGGCGCTCTGCCGCCAGGAGAACTCGGCGCTGCGGCCTTGCGCCTTGCGGCCCAGTTGGTCCCGCACCAGCGGATCGGTGAGCAGCTCTTCGAGCGTGTCGACCAATTCGGCGTGGTCGTCCACCAGCACACCGGTGACGCCGTCGATGATCGAGTCGGTCAGTCCACCAGAAGCGCGGTAACCGATCGTCGGCACCCCGTGCTGCGCCGCCTCTGTGACCGCCAGACCCCAGCCCTCTTTGCGCGACGGCAACACATGGACCCAAGCCCGTTGCAGCACAGCGTGTTTCGCTACGTCGTCGACGTGTCCGTGAAAGGTGACCGAGCCGGCGACTCCGAGTCCTGTCGCATGCGCGACCAAGCGGTCCCGCCACCAGCCGCCACCGACGATGTCCAGGTGCAGGTCGGGAACCCTGGTCTTGAGCACAGCCAGCGCGTCCAACGCGTCCTCGATGTGCTTGTGCGGTACCAACCGGGACAGCACCGCTACCCGCGGAGTGTTCGATCGGGATGCCTCGAGCGTCTGCGGCGGCGGGTCGTCGAGCCCGTTGCGGACCACCGCGATCCGGTCGGCGCCGACACCGAGATCCACCAGGTCACGCGCCGACGGCAGTGACACCGTGACGTACTGGTTGTGTCGGTGGAGGCGGGGGGACACCCTCGACTCGCACAGCCAGCCGATCCGGCTCAGCACGCGCCCGGCCAGCGGCCACTGTTCGCGGTGACAGTGGTGTACCAGGACCGCGACCCGGCGCCCGAACACCATGCGTGCGAAGAACGCCAACCCGTTCTGGGTGTCGATGACGACGTCGGGGCGCACGTGGCGCAGCGGGCCGATCCCGAACCGCGCAGCGGCCATGGCGAACATCGCCCACACGTAGACCGAGTATCTGCCGCCGGAGCGGCTGATCGTGACGCCGTCGACCACCTCGTTCTTGGCGGAGCCCGCATACCGCGCGGTCCGCAGCGTCACGGCCACCCCGTCGGCCGCCAACTGGGCACCGATTCGCTGCAGGTAGGTCTCGCTGCCACCGCCCTGCGGGTGCCCGATATCGCGCCAGCACAGCATCAGCACGGAGCCGACGCGCCTGTGTTTTCTCCCGTCGGACGACATCGACCTCAGCGTAACCTGGCCTCCGTGTCTGCTCTTCACGCAAGCGGCTCATCGACCGTGCCTGCGACCGACGCCTTCGCCGAGCACGCGACGTTGCGGCGGTCGATGCGTCTGCTGTCGGAAATCCGGTATGAGCAACGCCATCCGGACCGCTTCTACAGCGCGCTCGCCGCAGACACGGCCATGCTGGTCAACGACCTGTGGCGCGGCGTTCACGGTGAACCCGCCGCGGGGCGGATGCTGCTCGACATCGGCGGCGGCCCCGGGTACTTCGCGGCGGCCTTCGCGGACGCCGGCGTGGAATACGTGGGTGTCGAACCCGACCCTGCCGAGATGCACGCCGCGCCCGCCGTCGCCGCGACGGGCGGCCGGTTCGTCCGCGCGTCGGGCATAGCACTGCCTTTCGGCGACGGCAGCGTCGACATCTGTCTGTCGTCCAACGTCGCCGAGCATGTGGCCACACCGTGGCGACTCGGCGACGAAATGCTGCGAGTGACGAAGCCCGGAGGACTCGCGGTGTTGTCCTACACCGTGTGGCTGGGACCGTTCGGCGGTCACGAGATGGGTCTGACGCATTACCTGGGCGGTGAACGCGCGGCGCGGCGGTACGCCCGGCGGCACGGTCACCCGGCGAAGAACAACTACGGGTCGTCATTGTTCGAGGTGTCGGTGAGCGAGGGTCTGCGGTGGGCGCGCTCCACCGGAGCGCTGATCGCCGCATTTCCCCGCTACCACCCGCGATGGGCGTGGTGGATGACACGGTTGCCCGGGCTGCGCGAGTTCGCGGTGAGCAACCTGGTGCTGGTGCTTCAACCCCGATGAACTGAAGACTGGAACAGGTTCTCGTTTTGCCTGCGGCTCTGTAGTGTGGGCCACATCATGGCCTTGCAGTCCCCGTCCCTCCCGGAAACGATCAGCGCGTCGCTGGGCGACCCGGACGGCCTGCGCACTGTCTTCGAGCGGTGGTTATCCACCCGTCAGATGGGCGCGGCCGTCGCCTCTGCACGATTGACGGCGCATAACACGGTGCTCGTCGACGCCGGCTGGGACGGTCAGCCGCGCCGGCTCGTCGTGCACCTGGCGTCCGAGTCGGACTGGTCACCGCAACTCGAGGCGCGGTGGCAGTTCCTCACACTGCAGCGGCTCGGCACCCAGCTGGTGCGGGCCGCCGTGCCGCCGGTGCTGTGGTGCGAAGACGATCCCGGACCGCTCGGCGTCCCGTTCTTCGTGATGTCTCGCCTAGACGGCCTGACGACCGCGAAGTACGAGACGCCCTACACGTTCGCGTCGTGGATCACCGAGGCCAGCGCGGCCGAACGAGCACACCTGCAGCGTTCGACGCTCGAGCAGCTGGCCCGCGTGCACTCGGCCGTGCCGTCGGACTTCGCGTTCCTCGACCGCCGACGTCGCGGCGAATCGGCGTTGTCGGCCCACCTCCGGCAGACCGCCCAACGTTACGAGGCAGTCAGCGACCGTGGCCTTCGGGCGCCGCTGATCGAACGCGGACTGCTGTGGCTCCGTGAGCACTGGCCGGAAGAATCCGGACCGGTGCTGTGCTGGGGTGACGCCCGGATCGACAACGTCACATTCCGCGACTTCGCTGCCGTGGCCCTGACCGGTTGGCGGCATGCGACGCTGGGACCGCGTGAAATGGATCTGGGCGCAATGGTTTTCCACCATCGATTCGCCGACGACCTGGCGCGGGCTGCAGGCCGTCGCGGCCTGCCCGACTTCCTGCGCCCGCCCGACGTCGTCGGCACCTACAACGAGATCACCGGCTTCCTGCCGGCCCAACTCGACTTCTACGTCACATATGCCGCCGTGGGTCACGCTATCGACGCATTGCGAAGTCAGCTGCGCACCAGCGCCTTCAAAACATTGACCGATCTATTGGACGCCGAGCCGACAGGAGAATCATGACCGAGCAGCACAAGACCGAATGGGACAAGCTCTTCATCGGGGGCAGGTGGGTCGAACCGTCGACCGACGAAGTCATCGAGGTGCATTCACCCGCGACCGGTGAATACGTCGGCCGGGTGCCGATGGCCGCGCCCGCCGACGTCGATGCGGCAGTCGCCTCTGCACGCAAGGCCTTTGACGACGGACCGTGGCCCACTACGGCACCCGCCGAACGCGCCGCGGTAATCCAGGCGGCGACGAAGCTGCTCGAGGACCGCAAGGACTACTTCACGCATCTGCTGACGTGTGAGACCGGGCAGCCCGTGACGATCATCGAAACGATGCACTGGGCGGGTTCGATGGGCGCGCTGAACTTCTTCGCCACCGCCGCCGACACCGTGAAGTGGACCGAGATCCGCAACGGGTCGTACGGGCAGTCGATCGTGTCGCGGGAGCCGATGGGCGTAGTCGGTGCGATCGTCGCGTGGAACGTCCCGCTGTTCCTCGCGATCAACAAACTCGGACCCGCGCTGCTCGCCGGCTGCACCGTCGTGCTCAAGCCGGCGGCGGAAACACCGCTGAGCGCCAACGCCCTTGCCGAGGTGTTCGCGGAAGCCGGTCTGCCCGAGGGCGTGTTGTCGGTGGTGCCCGGAGACATCCAGACCGGGCAGGCGCTTACGGCCAACCCGGACGTCGACATGCTGACGTTCACCGGAAGCTCCGCGGTCGGCAAGGAGGTCGGCAAGCGCGCGGCGGACATGCTGAAGCCGAGCACGCTCGAACTGGGTGGCAAGTCTGCCGCGATCATCCTCGAAGACGTCGACCTCGCGTCGGCGATACCGATGCTGGTCTTCTCTGGCGTGATGAACACCGGGCAAGGCTGCGTCAACCAGACCCGGATCCTGGCACCGCGGTCCCGCTATGACGAAATAGTCGACGCGGTAAGCGATTTCGTCAAGGTGTTACCCGTCGGGCCGCCGTCGGACCCAGCCAACCAGATTGGCCCGCTGATCAGCGAGAAGCAGCGCCAGCGAGTCGAGGGCTACATCGCCAAGGGCAAGGAGGAGGGCGCGCGCCTGGTGTGCGGCGGCGGCCGGCCCGAGGGCCTCGACAGCGGCTACTTCGTCGAGCCGACGGTGTTCGCCGACGTCGACAACAAGATGACGATCGCCCAGGAGGAGATCTTCGGGCCGGTGCTGAGCATCATCGCCTACGAGACCGAGGACGACGCGGTTCGGATCGCCAATGACTCTGTCTACGGTCTGGCGGGCAGCGTGTGGACCACTGACATCCCGAAGGGCATCGAGATTTCGCAGAAGATCCGGACCGGCACGTACGGAATCAACTGGTACGCCTTCGATCCCGGCTCGCCCTTCGGCGGGTACAAGAACTCGGGCATTGGCCGCGAGAACGGACCGGAGGGCGTCGAGCACTTCTGCCAGCTGAAGAGTGTTCTGCTGCCGATGGGATACACCGTCGAGTAACGCACGCCCGCGTTCTCGCGGTAGTCAGGCGAGCTAGAACACCACCCGGACGATGGTGTCGGCCACCGCTGCCGGCTTCTCGGAGCCGTCCAGCTCAATGGTCTGACGCACCGTGAGGTTCACCATGCCGTCGCCCGCCTTCGCAGCTTCGACGAGTTCGGAGCGGGCGCGGATCCGGCCGCCCGACGGCACGGCGGCAAGAAAACGGACCTTGTTCAGCCCGTAGTTGATCGCCAGCTTCGCATTCTCCACGCGGAAGTTGTCCTTGCTGATCGCGGGAATCATCGACAACGTCAGGTAGCCGTGCGCAATCGTTGTGCCGTAGGGACTTTCGGTCTTCGCCCGTTCAGTGTCGATGTGAATCCACTGGTGGTCGCCGGTGACGTCGGCGAACTCGTTGATCCGTTGCTGGTCGACTTCGTGCCATTCGCCAACTCCGAGTTCCTGTCCAACCAGGCTTTCCGCCTCGTCGATGGATGAAATCACCTTCATCGGCGTCTCCCTTCCGGCTGCTTCTGCGAATGAGGCCGCTGCGGCTCACACACTAGCCATCGCGGTTCGGACGTGGCCGAGCACGTCCTTGCGTGCCGCGCGGCCTTCCGGCACGGGAAGTAGCGGATAGACGTGCAGACCGCCGGGCTGTTCGTGGTACTCGACCCGACCCGGCGGCATCTTGTCGCGGAGAAGGCGGCAGTCGGCGACGGTGATGTCGCGGTCGCCGACGTACAAGTCGGTGAGCGGCAGCGTGGACAGGTCACCGAACAGGGGGCTGACCCTCGGGTCGTCCGGCGACAACCCGTCTGCCCATACGTCGCCTACAAGCCGAAGACCGGGCGTCGACAGCCATGGGTCGCGAAGCTCGAGCGCAGCGATGTCGGGGTTGCGCAACCCGATATCCAACCACGGGGCGATCAGCGTAAGTCCCGCCACCGCTGGCCCGCCGGCTGCGCTCCACGACATCTCCGCGGCCAGTGCCAGCCCTCCCCCAGCTGAGTCGCCCATGAGATAGGTCGGACCTTTGGACGTCGCCGCGGCAAGTACCTTGTGCATCAACGCGATTGCCTCCTCGGCGTGATACCGGGGTGCCAGCCCGTAGATGGGCACCCAGACGTCGACACCGACGTGCGTCGCCACATCGGCGATCAACTTCCAGTGCAGCTTCTGGATCTCGTTGACGTAGGCACCGCCGTGCAGGTAGATCACCGTCGCCGAATGTTCGGACACCTCCGGGCTAACACAGTGAACAGCGCAACCGTCGACAATCCTGGTGCTCACGCCGAATCGCTTCGCCAGGCGACGCGGCGGGTCCGAGGAGCCCTTCGGCTGCGCCAGAAGCCGCTCTGCCCCCGCCGAGGTGGTGTACCGCCGCTTTCGCGTCGACTTCACGTACGCCGCGACGGCCTTCGTCTGCCATGACATGGTCAGCCGAGCGTAGTCGCGGACGCGACTTTCTCACTGGCCGCCGACGTACGGACAGACGATTGACTCAGTAGTCTGCGTCGGAGTAGACGATGACGCCACGCAGGTTCTTGCCGTCCGCCATGTCCTGGTACCCCTGGTTGATCTCGTCGAGACGGTAGGTATTCGTGACGAGTTCGTCGAGCTTGAGGTGACCGGAGCGGTACAGGTTCAGCAGTTTCGGAATCGAGGTGCGCGGACTCGAGCCACCGAAGATTGCGCCCTGCACACGCTTTTGCAGCAGTGTCAGCTCGAACAGGTTGAGGTCCACCTTCATGTCGCGGTAGTCGCCCATCCCTGTCACGATCACCTGTCCGCCCTTGGCCGTCATCGCAAGCGCCTGGGCGACGTGCTCGCCCTTGATCTCACCGACCGTGATGATGACAGTGTTCGCCATTGCGCCCCAGGTGAATTCGGGAATCTCCGCTGCCGCTTCCTCGACGGAGGCGTAGACATGTGTGGCACCGAACTCCAGCGCCTTCTTCTGCTTGAAGTCCACGGGGTCGATGGCGACCACAAAGCGGGCGCCTGCGTAGCGAGCGCCCTGCACGGCGTTGATGCCCACCCCACCGACGCCCATGACCACCACGGTGTCGCCTGGCCGGGTGTTGCCGATGACGGTCGCCGAACCCCTCCCCGTCGAGACACCGCAACCAAGTAGTGCGGCCCTGTCCAGCGGGATATCCTTCTCGATCTTGACCACCGAGGCCTGGTGCACCGTGACGTACGGGCTGAAGGTGCCCAGCAGGCACATCTGCATGACGGGTTGCTCGCCGCGGGTTACCCGAAACGTCTTGTCGGAGATGGCCTGTCCGGTGAGCAGGCCAGCGCCCTCATCGCAGAGGTTCTGCAGCCCAGTGGCGCAGGAGGGGCAGGTTCCACACGCGGGAATGAAGGCCAACACGACGTGGTCACCCACGTCGAGACCGGACACCGCCGGCCCGACCTTGGTGATGACCCCGGCACCCTCATGGCCACCGAGCACCGGCAGCATCGTGACCGGGCTGGCGCCGCTGGCGACGTGGGCATCCGAATGACACAGTCCCGATGCGGCGAGGCGTACCTGCACTTCCCCCGCTACGGGATCGCCGAGCTCCACCTCTTCGAGCTCCCACGGTCCGCCGATCTCATTCAAGAGTGCTGCTTTGACCTTCATGGATTCTCCTCGCTAGTTGTGTTCTGGATCCTGACACTACGAAGTGCGGGTTTTCCGAACATCGGGTGATTCCCTACGAATTAGCTCGACATGGCCGCCACACTTGCCGTCAAAGTACGGACAGAGGGCGCGGGCGGTGTGAGGATTGCCCGCATGACGGCGTCGCCCGCTCACGACCCAGCTGCACGCGCGCGGCCGCCGTCCCGCTTTCTGCAGGACGGCATCGCCCGGTTCGTGCGTAGTCAGCGCGAAGCGAGCTCGAGGCTGCTCGCGCAACGTGCGCTCGACGCCGTCTACGTGTTCGCGATCGCATATGTGGGCGCACGTGCGCTGTCCCCCGGGGTATTCGTCGGCTTACCGCCGTGGATCGAATGGTTCGGTGCGCCGGGCAATTACGTGACGATCGCGATCATTCTGACCTTTCCGCTGGCCCACATCCTGGTGGGTCGCGCGGCCGGCCAACGGCCTCTCACCGGTTCCCCGCTGTTCTTCCTTGCGGTGATGGCAGCGTCGGCGGTGGTGCTCGGATTGAGTGCGTACGCGCGCTGCTACCACAGCCCGGGGCCGCCAGTGACGAGCCTCGATGCGGAGACCCCTTTCTTCGCACCACTGGGATGGACGCTTGCGCTGTTCGCCGGCAACATGGAGCACCGGTTCGGTACCGACAGTGTCGCAGCGTGCCAGCAGGTTCCGATCGCGCTGGAAATCGCGCGGTTGCTGGCGATCGGGACCACCTTGACCGCCGGGTTGGCCGCCGCACTGACGTTGTTCCGGTCGCAAGTCGACCGGTTCGCGATTTGGCGGGCGCGCTCGGTGACCGTCGCCGTCGGGGTCGACGACGACACGATCTCGATGATGAGAGCCATCGCGAACACCCTCGCCCCCACCGAAACGCTGGTCGCCATCACCAAGGACGACAGCACTGTAGCTGCCGCGGCGGTTCGCGGGCTTGGCGCGAAAGTCCGGGTCGTCAACCTCGACAACCCGGACGCCGTGGCGAGGCTGCGGCTGTGGACTCGGCTGGAACGCCTCTATCTGCTGTCCGAGGATCCGGTGCAGAACATGATGCGCTTCCGCGCCATCGACGCTCGGCTCGAAAAGCTGGACCACGATCGGATCCGGCTTCCCCTGATCGTGCGAATCGACGACCCGTGGCAGGCGGAGGTGTGGCGCAGAAGCTTTTTGGCCAACGTCCAACGTCGTTGGGTCGCCGACGCTGTGGGACGGTACGAACTCACCGCCGCCAAACTCGTGCGTCACATCACTACCAAGAGCAGCGGGGATCCCGACATGGATCCACCCACGACCGTGGTGCTCTGCGGTCTGCACCCGCTGACTTACGCGCTGGCATCTGAGCTCGCGCAGCTAGATCGGGATCAGTCGCTTCATTCGAAGCCGGGTGTGGCGCCTCCCAGTAAGGTCGTCATATTCGCCGACGAAGCCCGAAGTTTCGTCGAGGACCACGACATGAGGCAGGGGCGGATGGCTCCCGATGGGAGAGGCTTGACCCTCGAGGCGCTGGAATCTGAACCGACGGTCGATGCCATCACGGCGTACGCACGCGATGACTTGTCCAGTCTGGCTGTGGTTCTGGGAGATCCCTCGATGGAGACGATCGCCACGCGATTGGCGGCCAGATTGCCCAGGCTGCGCGTTTATTCGGTATCGACTGTCTCCTCGGCGTTGGCCGACTTCTCAATCGTCGGACATCTCTACAGCTTTCCAATCAACATGGAGTTGGCAGAGTCTGCGCCCCAAGATGTTTGGGAGCGTGCAGCAGAGCTGGTGCATGAGCACTTCAGTGCCGAAGGAGACAGAACGAAGCCCGCTGCTCGACCATGGCCGGAGCTCAGCCCGTTCTACCGCCAGTCCAATCGCCGACAGATTCACAACGCGTTGTGGATGGTGGAGACCATCGCCAAGCACACATGGAACAGCTTGGAAAGTGAGTCCTCTGAACCGCTCCCGCAGACGTTCGACGACATGGAGCCCCTCGAGCAACTCGAGGTACTGGGATTCGATCCTGACACGGTGGACCGCATGATCCAGCACGAGCACGAGGACTGGTGCAGGTTCTATAAAGAGTCGGGTTGGAAGTACGTGCCCGTGCGCGACGACGCCAAACGCCATCACCCCGGACTGCGGCCATGGTCTGAACTGGCCGATGACCAAAGCGATTTCGTCGGCCGGGCACGCCTGAGCCTCGTCAGCGTGCTGTTGTGTCTTCGGAGTCTGGGGTACAGGTCGGTGCCGAAGGTGGCGCAGCAGGAGGCCGGAGGGATTCTCAAAGATGTCGTCTGATGCGGAGTGGCGGCGTTACCAGCGCCGTGGCGAGGTGACCGCCGAGAAGCGCGATCATGGCTGGACCTGGCAGACGGCCAGCGGCGAGGTCATGACAGCGCAACCCGGTGATTGGGCGGTGATCGACGACTCGGGCTCCGAGCGATCCGTGGCCGCCGGGGTCTTCGAATCGACCCACGAACAGGTCGCATCAACCCGTTTCCGGCGTTCCGGCACTGTCTGGGCCAGGCGCACGATCGAGCAGGAAGGCGTATCCACGCTGGAAGGCGATGTCGTCGCCAACGCCGGCGACTGGGTGGTGCAGGGCGCTCAGGGCGAGCAATGGCCGGTGCCCGACGCACAGTTTCGCGCAAGCTATGAGCCGCTGCCGCCGGAAATGGCGTCCGAGAACTCGGAGCCCGCACCGAAGGCGCTGTGAGTGGTCGCGCTGTCGCTCAGGTGACCAGTTGCAGGTTGCCGCGGCCGCGCTTGGGGCGACGCACGCAGTGCAACGCCTCGGTCGCCGACCGGACCGCCGGAACAAGACGCTCCCGGTCGCCGATCCGCAGCAGGCGGTGCACCGCACGGCTCGCAATGACCGCCCACTTCGTGTCGTTCCGTAGGCACTGAAGGTTCACTGTGAACAGCGTCCGCAATCCGTCCACGCCGATGAAATCGGTATCGACCATGTCGATGATGAGCGATCCCCCATCGGGGACCAGCGCAGTGACGTGGCCCCTCAACACGTCGGCATTGGTCGCGTCGATCTCGCCACTGATAGACATGACGGTCAGCCAGCTATAGACCTGCACTGTCAAATATGCGGAGCCACAGTCAATTTCAGATGTGCCGAGGTGAAGCGGCTCAGCCGTAGCCTGAGAGTTCACAGCTCGCATTGACCTACCCTTAAGGAGCTTGTGGTTGATTCCGGCCGAGGCGCCTTTGCGCCGGCGCCTCCGCGGAGGCTGTGATCTCAACCTCAATCGAGGGTAGCGCAGCGGCCTGGCTGCCACTCGCGACCGCACAAGGCCGGCGCTACTTCTAATGCTTTCTTAACGCGGCGTCCCCGATCGGCGACGGCAGGTCTGAAGATCACGTGTTCTCACGCGGTGTCGTGGTGCTGGTGTGTCGCGATGTGGTTGTCGTGGCGTAGACGATCACGATCACGATCAGCAGGCCCGCCACACGGCCGCGGCGATCACGCCTGCACTATTTGGCCATTGACAGGGCCTCGGCCGCCACGACCTCCGCCGCGGCACGCTCGCCTGAGCGGACCGCCCCGTCGACCCACCCGCACATCACCGAGGAGCTCTCGGTTCCAGCCCAGTGGATGCGGCCGCATGGTTCCCGTAGCGCGTGCCCGAACTCGGTCAGCACGCCGGTGGGAGCATGGCTGAGCATGCCCCCGCCGGAGTAACGCTCGAGGCTCCAGTTCTGCTCGATGTAGTCGATCGGCGATCCGGCCTTCGGGCCGAACCGCTTCACGAGTTCGCCGACAACCGCGGTCCGCCGCGCCGCGCCATCCCATTTGGTGATGTCGCGCGCAATCGGGCCCTCGACGATCACGCACAGCACTCCTGGTCGCTCTTGATCGGTGCTTGCATCGATGGTGATCGTCGCCGGCGAACCGGGTGCCGCCGACTGGCCGGACAATCCGTCCGCCCGCCAGAACGGCTCGTCGTACACGATATTGATCTTGTAGACCGCGCCGCTGGGCATCCGCTGGTGCAGAAACGACCTGTCCGTCGGCAGCATCGGCTCATAGATGATCTGGCTGGCGATCGCCAGTGGCACCGCGACGACGACCCGGCGCGCCCGGACTGTCAAATCGTCGGCGCGCACCGTGACTCCGTCGACGTCCTGTTCGATCCGGCGGACGGGCTGCGACAGAGCAAGCGCGTCGCCGATCTCCGCCGCCATCGGGCCGTAGACCGCGCCCATTCCACCCACGATCCGGGAATCCTGAGATGCGCCCTCGCCGCCCAGTACAAAGCCCGGGCCCCCGCCCGAAGCCAACTGGAAGAGCACGAACAACATCGACACCTCGGACGCGGCTGACGTGTAGCAGCCTGCGATGGCGGTCTCCAGCAGGTCGTGCGCGGGCTTGGACAACGTGTGGTTGTTCAGCCATTTCGCCAGACTTATCTGATCCCACTTACCGGCGTTCTTGGCCTGCCACGGCGCATCCAGCGGGATCGACTTGCACATCTGTCCGATCTCGAAGAACACCGCGCCCATGTTCGCCACAGCCCACGGGCTCATTGTCATCGGAATCGTGCCCGTGTAGCGGTGCTGCTTTCCGTCGACGATCATCATCGCCTGGCCGCCGGTGTATTGCTTGTAGGTCTGCACGCCGAACTCCCGGATCAGCGCATAGATGCGGTCCTGGCCGGGGCCCACCCAGGCGCCGCCCCGGTCGATCCACGTCCCGTCATCACGCACCTCCGTGAAGGTGCGTCCGCCGACCCTGTCCCGCGCCTCCAGCAACGCAACCGAGCGACCAGCCTGCTTCAGCCGAAGCGCGGCGGACAAACCCGCAAAACCCGCACCGACTACACAACAATCGACGTCAGCCATAGGCTGACTATCGCGCACGTCAATAGTTTTCGGGCGACATTCGCACGTTTGCTAGTTAAGCCGGAGTGGATCGATTTTTCAGCTGCCGGTCCAGCGCGGCGGGCGCTTCTCGGCGAACGCGATCGCGCCCTCTTTGGCGTCGTTGGAGCCGAACACCGGCATCAGAATCTTGATCTGCTCGCGCCACATCTCCTCGGGTGACCAATTGCGCGACTCCACGATGATTCGCTTCGTGGCAGCGACGGCAAGTGGTCCGTTCGCGGTGATCTTCTCGGCCAGCGCGATCGCACCGTCGAGAGCCTTGCCGGGCTCGGTGAGCACGCTGACAAGGCCCAGTTCCTGTGCCCGCTTAGCGGACAGGTTGTCACCCGTGAGCGCCAGCTCCATCGCGACCGCGTACGGGATCCGCTGGGGCAGCCGCAGCAACCCACCCCCGCCGGCCACCAGCCCGCGCTTGACCTCGGGGATCCCGAACGCGGAGTTCGACGCGGCGACAATGAGGTCGGTGGCCAGCGCCAGCTCTGTGCCGCCTGCCAGCGCGTAGCCCTCGACCGCCGCGATCAGCGGCTTGGCGGGCGGGCGCTCCGTGAATCCCATCCCGCGGCCTTCGACCACGACGTTCTCGCCGCGAGCGAACGCCTTGAGGTCCATGCCTGCGCAGAACGAGCCGCCCGCACCCGTCAGCACCCCGACCGAGAGGCCGGCATCGTCGTCGAGGCGGTCCATCGCGTCGGCCAGGCCGTGGCTGACCGCGGCGTTGACGGCGTTCTTGGCGTGCGGCCGGTTGATGGTGATCAGCAGGATGCGGTCGCGCTGCTCGACGAGTACTGCGGGCGCTTCATCTGACGGTTGGCTCATGAGTAAGTGAAACTACCCGACGGGCGCAGATGGTCGGTCGGTAGCATTCGAACTGGCCGAAGACGTCCGCTGCCAGCGATGAGGCGCGTGCGCGAAGAGCACACAGCAGGGAGAACCATGAGCGACACCGAGGTCGATCGTGTCGAGATCGAGAAATGGGATCCCGAGTTCACCGAACGCGTCGTTGACTTCCTGCGCCCACTGCTCAGACGGTACTTCCGGACGGAGGTCCGGGGTCTGGAGCACATTCCGCCGGCAGGGGGTGCGTTGCTGGTCAGCAACCACTCAGGCGGGCAGTTCGCCGCCGACGTGCCGATCCTTGCTGTCGAGTTCTACGAGAAGTTCGGCTACGACCGCCCGATCCTCACCTTGTCTCACGACATGCTGTTCATCGGTCCGATCGGAAACGTCTTGCGGCGCACCGGATTCATCAAGGCCACTCGTGAGAACGCCGCAGAGGCGTTGCGCTCGGGTCACCTCGTGGTTGTGTTTCCCGGCGGCGACTACGACGCGATGCGACCGACGGTGTGGGAGAACGTAATCGACTTCGACGGTCGAAAGGGCTACGTCAGGACGGCGATCGAGGCCGGAGTGCCGATCGTGCCTGCGGTGTCGATCGGCGGGCAGCAGAGCCAGTTCTTCCTGACGCGCGGAACCGGCCTGGCGAAGCGGCTGGGCCCCATCGCACGTGCGGTCCGGGCCAAAATCGTTCCCGTGTCATTCGGATTCCCGTTCGGCGTCAGCGTGGCCGGCATATTGCCGCCCAACGTCCCGCTGCCCACCAAGATCGTCACCCAGGTGCTCGAGCCCATCGACATCATCGCCGAGTTCGGTGAAAACCCCGACGTCGATGCCGTCGACGCGCATGTACGCGACGTGATGCAACGAGCGCTCGACCGGTTGGGCCGCGAACGCCGGCTCCCGATCCTGGGCTGATCGGTGTCTGCCCTCGACCGTGTTACCGGCACGCTGGGTCTTGTCAACACGATGTGGCGCTCGGGCCTGATCGCACCAATGCGACCCGACAAATATCTGCGGATCGCCAATGTCATGCGACGCGAACACATGGCAGCGACTTCCGGTTTCGCGAGCGCCGCGCAACGCTGTCCGGACCGGCCCGGCTTGATCGACGAACTCGGCACGTTGACGTGGCGCGAACTCGACCAGCGTGCCGACGCTTTCGGCGCCGCATTGCAGGCTTTGCCTGACGGTCAGCCCAAGGCGATCGGCATCATGTGCCGCAACCACCGCGGGTTCGTCGACGCGCTGGTGGCGGCGAATCGCATCGGCAGCGACGTGCTGCTGCTGAACACGTCGTTCGCCGGTCCCGCGTTGGCGGAGGTGGTAGCCCGCGAAGGTGCCGACGCCGTGATCTACGACGAGGAGTTCACCGACACCGTCGACCGCGCGCTTGCTGAAACCCCTTCTGCCGCAAGGATAGTTGCGTGGACGGACAATCCGTCGGCCTATGACCTCACTGTGCAGAAGATGATCGACGCCCACAACGGGAAACAGCCCGAGCGCGCGAACGAAAAGAGCAGGACGGTACTGCTCACGTCCGGTACCACCGGGACACCCAAGGGCGCCAAGCTCACCAGCGGAGAGGCCAGCGCCCTGAAGTCCATCCTCGACCGCACCCCATGGCGGGTCGAGGAAACCGTCGTCGTCGTCGCCCCGATGTTCCACGCATGGGGCTTCTCGCAATTGATCTTCGCCGCGTCCATGGCATGCACCGTCGTCACCCGTCGAAAGTTCGATCCGGAGGCGACACTGGAGTTGATAGACCGCCACCGCGCAACCGGATTGTGCGTGGTTCCCGTGATGTTCGACCGGATCATGGATCTGCCGGACGACGTTCGTAACCGGTACAGCTGCCGCTCACTGCGGTTCGCCGCGGCATCGGGGTCGCGGATGCGGCCCGACGTCGTCATCGCCTTCATGGACCAGTTCGGCGACGTGATCGTCAACAATTACAACGCCACCGAGGCCGGCCTGATCGCCAGTGCCACACCCGAGGATCTGCGCGCGGCTCCCGACACGGCGGGCAAGCCTGCCCCCGGCACCGAGATCCGCATTCTGGACAACGACTTCCACGAGGTGCCGCCAGGTGAGACCGGCCAGATCTATGTTCGCAGCGGCACGTTGTTTGAGGGTTATACCTCCGGGGCAACCAAGGATTTCCATGAGGGTTTCATGGCCTCAGGTGATGTGGGCTATATGGACGAGAACGGCCGATTGTTCGTTGTCGGTCGCGATGACGAGATGATCGTGTCCGGTGGCGAGAATGTGTATCCGATCGAGGTGGAGAAGACGCTGGCAGCACACGGGGAGGTCGCGGAGGCCTCGGTGATGGGCGTGGATGACAAAGAGTACGGGCAACGCCTGGCTGCGTTCGTCGTGCTCGAAAAGGGCTCCGCGGCAACGCCCGACAGTCTCAAGCAACATGTGCGCGAGAACCTGGCCAACTACAAGGTGCCCCGAGAGATAGTCGTGCTCGACGAGCTACCCCGCAGCATCACTGGCAAGATTCTGCGCAACGAGTTGAAGGCGCACGTAGGCGCCGATGGCTGACTCGCTCCTGCGTCGGCTGCGGCGCCTGCGACGGCCCCGTCCGCTGCTCCGCGCCGCCGTGGAGGTCATCAACGCCCTCAATGCCTTTCGGCCGCTCGGGCGTAAGGGATACACCACGCTGCCGACTTTTTGGTTCGGTTGGACGGTGGACGAGGTTCCCGGGCTCTACCTGACACTCTCGCTGCTCGACGCCGTCCGCCGGGGCCGGCGCGGCGACTTCGGGGGCGCGCGCGGCAGACTGGCACTCACGATGACGTCTGCATCGTGGGCGCTGCTCGCAGTCATCTACCGCCGCAACATCGTCACGCCGGGGCCGCCGCTGATCTCCGCACTGCGCGATGGTCTCGGCGACGACTACGCCGACGTGGTGGCATCGCTGCCGTCGACACCCGCGCGCTCGGGCCGTCCCGCCGGAGCGTTGCGCACCACCCAGATCCGGCGACGTTACGTCACCAGGGAGAGCGTCATCCGCTACGGTCCGCACCGCGCCAACAGAGCTGACATCTGGCGCAGGCGTGATCTACCGCGCGACGGAAAAGCGCCTGTGCTGGTGCAGATTCCCGGCGGCGCTTGGATGATCGGCATGCGCCGCCCGCAGGGATACCCGTTGATGAGCCACATGGCCGACCTCGGCTGGATCTGTGTGTCGGTGGGTTATCGCGTCAGCCCGCTGCATACCTGGCCGGATCACATCGTCGACGTCAAGAGAGCTCTGGCCTGGGTGAAGGAGCACATCGCCGAGTACGGCGGTGATCCCGATTTCGTCGCGATCACCGGCGGATCCGCGGGCGGACATCTTGCCTCGCTCGCCGCGCTGACGCCCAATGACCCTGTGTGGCAACCAGGTTTCGAGGATGCCGACACATCGGTGGTGGCGGCTGTCCCGATGTACGGCCGATACGACTGGTACTCCACCGAGGGTGAGGGACGACGGGAGTTCGTCGAAATCCTCGAGAAGATCGTCGTGAAGAAGAGCTACAAGAAGCATCGGCAGATCTACGTCGACGCGTCATCGATCGCCCGGGTTCACTCCGACGCGCCGCCGTTCTTCGTCGTGCATGGTTCTGACGACTCGCTGATCCCGGTGCAAGAGGCCCGCGACTTTGTCCAGGAGTTCCGGGAAGTCGCGAAACGACCGGTGCTTTACGCCGAACTGCCGCACACTCAACACGGGTTCGACATGTACGGCTCGTCGCGAGCGCATCAGGCTGCGGACGCGATTGCCGACTTCTTGT
>JAVHWG010000598.1:0-2553 GCA_032159965.1 Mycobacterium sp. | reverse complement strand
GCGGTGAGGAACTCGCGCACGAGATCGGCGGGGTGTTCGTCACCGTCGACGTCACCAACACCAGTCAGATCGAAGACGCGGTCAACACCGCGGTCGACCTAGGTCCCCTGCGCGCCCTGGTCAACTCGGCCGGCGTCGGATGGGCGCAACGCACGATCGGCAAGGACGGCGAGTTCGCGTCGGCGCACAACCTGGATGCCTACAAGAAGGTGCTCGCGATCAACCTGGTTGGCACCTTCGACTGCATCCGGCTGGCCGCGACGGCGATGAGCCGGTTCGACCCCACCGAAACCGGCGAGCGTGGCGCAATCGTGAACATGACGAGTGTCGCCGCGTTCGACGGTCAGATCGGCCAGGCCGCGTACTCGTCGTCAAAGGGCGGCGTCGTGGGCATGACTCTGCCTGTGGCCCGCGACCTGTCGGCGGTCGGAATCCGCGTCAACACCGTGGCGCCGGGCCTGATCGACACCCCGATCTACGGCGAGGGCGAAGCCTCCGAGGCATTCAAGGCCAAGCTGGGCGAGTCGGTGCTGTTCCCGCATCGGCTGGGCACGCCCGACGAGCTGGCCTCGATGGTGATCGAACTGCTCACCAACTCCTACATGAACGCCGAAGTCGTGCGCGTCGACGGCGGTATCCGGATGCCTCCCAAGTAGGTCCGCTCAGCCTGGCGCCGGATGCACCTTCTGCCAGTGCTCGGCGATCTCGATGCGCCGCGCCAGCCACACGCGCTCGTGCGACTGCACGTGGTCGAGAAAGCGCTGTAGCGCTGCCGTTCTTGCGGGTCTGCCGACCAGCCTGCAGTGTAGACCGACCGACAGCATCTTCGGGCTCCCGTCGAGCCCTTCGGCGTACAGCACGTCGAATGCGTCGCGCAGGTGTGCGTAGAACTCGTCGCCGTTGGAAAACCCTGCGGCAGAAGCGAATCGCATGTCGTTGGTGTCCAGCGTGTACGGCACCACAAGGTGGTCGGTGCCCCGAACCCGGACCCAGTACGGCAGGTCGTCGGCGTAGGAGTCGGAGTCGTAGACGAAACCGCCGTGCTCGACGATCAGCTCGCGGGTGTTCGGTGAGTCGCGGCCGGTGTACCAGCCCGTGGGTGTGGATCCGGTGAGCTTGCGATGCAGTTCGACCGCCGCGGCGATGTCTGCGCGCTCAACGTCGCGCTCGGCGAGCTGATAGGAGACCCACCGCAGGCCGTGACAGGCGATCTCATGGTCCAGCTCCTGAAAAGCTGCCAATGCCTCCGGGTTTCGCTGCATCGCTTGAGCAACCGCGAAGATTGTCAACGGGATTCCGCGTAGTTCGAACACGCGTAGCACGCGCCACAAACCGGCCCGCGAACCGTATTCGAACATCGACTCCATGCTCATGTGCCGGTTGGGAAAGGACTGCGCCGGCGTGATCTCTGACAGGAAGGTCTCCGATTCCGGATCCCCGTCGAGCACATTGCGTTCTGCGCCCTCTTCGTAGTTGAGGACGAACTGGACCGCGATCACGGCCCCGCCGGGCCACTGCGGATCAGGCGGTGTGCGGCCATAACCGACCATGTCCCGCGGGTAGGCCGTCATGCCAGATCCCCGAACAGCCGCAGCCGGGCCAGGCCGCCGTCCGGGTAAATGTCCAGCCTAGCTTCGGACACAACATCTTTCGCGTCGACGAGAAAGCGGTGGCGGGTATCGGCCAACAAGTCGGTGCGCGGCAGCAACGGCACCCATTCACCGTCGGCGCGCAACCCAGTGATCCTTGCGGCGCCGGGACTGTTGCCGACGAAATACGACGTGTCCACCTCGGCCATCCGGACGAGGCCGGGACCCGCCAACCTGATTCGCACCCAGTCGTTTCCGGCATCGCGGCGGCGTGCGGTCTCCCAGCCGTCGCCCATCACGTGGGCCACACCCGGGAAGATGAGGTTCTGCGGCGAGCTGTAGAACCGGTTCGAGCAGTCGAGCACCAGCCCGCCGTTCTCAAGCGCGGCGAGATCCAGGGGGCCAGTACCGAGGAAGCGGCGATCAGGCCGTCCTTCGCCGTGCACCCGCAGCCGTGCCACCCCCCCGTCGGGATAGATGTTGAGCCGCACGTGTGTCCAGCGTTGCTCGGAGGTGACCTCGAAGGGATTGCGGCTGTCGCCATACACTTTGGCTCGCGCGACGAGGGTCTGCCACCCGGGATCGTCGGCGAGCTTCTCCGTCGGCGGATAGCCGTCGACCTCGATCGCGTCCACCGATATCTCCGGCGGGAAATTGCCTTTGAACCACGCGGTGTCCACCACGAAGCCGCGGATCACGCCTGGAACACCGAGTCGCACGATCGCCCAGTCATGTCCGGGTTCACGACGCCTGCGGGTCTCCCAGCCGTCGTACTCCTGCCCTTTGTGCCCGAACGACGCAGGTACAAAGGTCGCCGGCCCGGGCTTGATCAGGCTCTCCTTCTCTGCGAAGAACTCGTCGTTGGCGGTGAGGACGGCCCCGCCCAGCGTGCGCAGCGCCAGGTCGGGTAGCCAGGTGAAGTCCGGCAGAGGGTTCGTCATCTCAGCGTCCGCCTCTTGAGTTG
>JAVHWG010000590.1:0-2669 GCA_032159965.1 Mycobacterium sp. | reverse complement strand
GATCCGGCATTGCGGACGACCCTGGAGGCCACGCGCCGTCGCCTGCCGCTCACCGTCGAGCACGTCGCGTGTGACGACGGGACGGACAGGTCGCAGGGCGTCGTAGCGGTGCTCTCAGGCGCGGGTGACATCGCGTTGTGGCTGCAGTTCAACGAAGTTCGGCGATTCGGTGCCGAGGACCGATTGCTGGTCGAGGCGCTGGTCAGTCATCTCAGCCTTGCCATGCAGCATGTCCGCCAGTTCGAGATCGCCCGCGAGACCTCGCTCACGCTGCAGCGCGCCATGCTCGCGCCCACGGCAAGCCCTCCGGGCTTTGCGGTCCGCTACGAACCGGCGGTGCCGCCGCTGGAGATAGGGGGCGACTGGTACGACGTGCTGCCCATCGGCGAGCACCACATCGGCATCATCGTCGGTGACTGCGTCGGACGTGGCCTGTCCGCCGCCGCGGTGATGGGCCAGCTCCGCAGCTCTGCGCGCGCGCTGTTGCTTGCCGACGCCGAGCCGTCGCTGCTGCTCGAACAACTCGACTCCGTGGCCGAACTCATTCCCGGCGCGTTCTGCACCACCGTGCTGGTCGCCGTGTTCGACACGGAGTCACGGGTGCTGACCTACAGCCGCGCCGGCCACGTGCCCGCTGTTCTCGCCGTGCCGGGATCTGGCGCCACCGTGCTGGCTGGTGCCGGGTCGGTTCCGCTGGCGGTCCGGACCGAGGGTCCACGGCCGCAAGAATCCGTGGTGCTGTCCCCTGGGACGACGCTGATGCTGTTCACCGACGGACTTGTCGAGCGGCGCGCCGAACCGATCGACGACGGCATCGCCCGCGTAGCGAGAGTACTTACCCGCACCATGAATTCGCCCGTCGATGACGTAGCCGACGAGGTGCTGCGCGAGCTCGCCCCGGCGGGCGGATACGACGATGACGTCGCACTCGTCGTGTGCCGGCCGCCGATCATCCTCCTGCAATTCGACGCTGGCGCGACACCGGATCGACTGGCCGGCGTGCGGGCCCGGCTCGACATGTGGCTTCGAGCGGCAGGAGTCCAGGACGGCTTGCGCGGCGACGTCGTACTCGCCGTCGGCGAGGCGTGCACGAACAGCATCGAGCATGCCTACCGCGACGGGAAGCACGGCAGCGTGCACGTCGAGGCCGATTTCGAGGACGGCTCAGGGGACGGTGACATTCGCGTGCGCGTCGTCGACTTCGGCTCGTGGAAGACGCCGCCGGCCGATCCAGGCACCCGCGGCCGAGGACTGCGTCTCATCAAGGCCCTGGCTCACAGCGTGGCGCTGTCGCCGACCACGACGGGGACGACGATCGAGATGACCTTTTCGCACTAACCGGTACCTCAGGTACCGTCGTGCCGTGGATTCTGAGCAGCAATTCGACGTCGTCGTCGTCGGCGCCGGCTTCGGCGGAATCGGTGCCGCGATCCAGCTCAAGCGGCTGGGATACGACAATTTCGTGCTTCTCGACCGAGAAGGCGACCTGGGCGGGACGTGGCACGTCAACCGCTACCCCGGGTTGGCCGTCGACGTCCCGACGACGACGTATTCCTACTGGTTCGAGCCGAACCCGAACTGGTCCCGGCTGTACTCGACCGGCGCGGAGATCAAGCAGTATGCGGACACCATCGCCGACAAGTACGACGTGCGTCGCCACATCCGGTTCAACGTCACGGTCGAAGGAGCCCGCTGGGACGAGGACGCCAAGCTGTGGCGCGTCACGCTCGCCGGCGGAGAGACGCTGGCCACGCGCTACCTGATCACCGCGACGGGATTCCTGTCGCAGCCGCACACCCCGCAGATACCGGGCATCGCCGGCTTCAACGGCAAGATCATCCACACCACCGCCTGGGACGACACGTACGACCTCGAGAACCGACGGGTCGCAATCGTCGGCACGGGAGCCACGGCGGTCCAGCTCATTCCGGAGCTGGCAAAGAAGGCGGCCGACCTGACCGTTTACCAGCGCACGCCGATCTGGGTGGTGCCCAAGGTCGACATCAAGTTCTCCGCTCGGGCCAAGCGGCTGTTTGCACGGGTCCCGTTGACGCAGAGAGCGATCCGCGCGGTGACGGACGCGATCTACGAATTCTTCGTCTACGTCGGACTGCACTACGCGAAGCTGCCGTACCGGCGCCTGACCATCGGCGCCTCCGACATCGCCAAGTTGCACCGGTTCCTGTCGATCCGTGACAAGGAGCTTCGCGACAAGCTCACTCCGGACTACGAATTCGGTTGCAAGCGACCCACTTTCTCCAACAGCTATTACCGGCTGTTCACCAAGCCCCACGTTCACTTGGAAACCAGCGGGATCGCGCGCATCGAATCGGACGGCATCCTCGCGAACGACGGCACGAAAACGTCGATTGACACTTTGGTCCTGGCCACCGGATTCGACCTGTGGGAAGCGAACTTCCCCGCGATCGAGGTGATCGGACGCGAGGGTCGCGATCTCGGAAAGTGGTGGCGTGACACGCGATTCCAGGCGTACCAGGGCGTGTCCATGCCGTATTTCCCCAACTTCCTGGCCCTGGCTGCGCCGTATGCGTTCCTCGGGTTGAACTTCTTCAACACGATGGAATACCAGATGCGGCACATGGATCGGCTGTTCGGTGAGCTCAAGCGTCGGGACGCGACGACGTTCGAGATCACCGAGGAAGCCAACA
>JAVHWG010000580.1:0-8929 GCA_032159965.1 Mycobacterium sp. | reverse complement strand
GTGTTGGCTTCGGACTTGGAGAGCTCGCACGTGGTGTCTGTGGCTTTGACCGTGATGTCCGAGGATCCAGCCGCGGCCTGGCCGCCCTGGTCCTTCTCCTTGGTGGCGCAGCCGGCCAGGGATGCCGCCGCCAATGCCGCAGCGGCTACCGCTGCGGCAGACGTCATGCGAGAGTTGTTCACGTAGTGGACCTTTCGGGCGCAGTTGACGGCGCCGACGGTTCGGCGCTCTGTTTGATGGGGGTCGTGGTGGGACGCAGGAATAGTGCGAGGATGACGACGACGTAGACGGTGTAGGCGATGACCTGAAGCCAGGTGGGGTCGGGCTGGATGTTGAAGACTCCCCGGATGAATTCGCCGTACCACGAGGACCAGTCGAACCAACCGGTGATGTCGAAGGCCTTGCCGCCGGGGTTGGGCAGCCAGCCGACAGTCTGCATGGCGTGGAGGCCGTAGCTCAGGATCCCCGCTGCGACCAGGATCAGGAAGGCGCCCGTGTACGTGAAGAACTTGGCGAGGTTGATTCGGACGGCGCCGATGTACATCCCGTAGGCGATGGCTATCGCGACCATGCCGCCGATCAGTAATCCCACCAGCGGCGCAGCGGTTTCGGCCTCGGCGTAGCCGACCATGAACAGCGCCGTCTCGAAGCCTTCACGACCGACCGCCAGGAACGCCAGCGTGAACACGGCAAGCGAGCCAGTCTCGAGCGCCTTGACCATGCCGGCGCGAAGCTCCCCGGAGATAGACGCGGCGGCCTTCTTCATCCAGAGCACCATCGTCGTCACGATCACGACCGCGAGCAGGGACGCGATTCCGGCGATGGCCTCTGCCCCGAGGTCGGTGACCGTATAGGCGCTGTACTGGACGGCGAAGAACACGCCCAGCGTCATCACCAGGGCGGCGGCGACGCCGAGCCAGACCCACTTCAGGGCATCGCGCCTGTCCGATTTCACCAGGAACGCGATGAGGATCATCACCACGATGGAGGTTTCCAGGCCTTCACGCAGACCGATGATACCGCTGCCGAGCAGCTGGGAGGAAAGACTGGGTCCCTCAGCGGCGAGCACGCTCACCATGGCGTCGGCACCGGAAATCATCAGCCCATCCCTGTCAGCTTTGGCTGCCCAAAGTTATGTGTGGCTCACCTTAGCAACGGTGCCGGCTTGTGGGTACACCTCCGTCCAACCCACCATGCTCGGCCGACTACTTCACCCCGCATGGGACGATGGCGGAGAGACAGAGTTGTTTGAGGAGGGCGGTGCTGGGGGTTCGTTGCCTGCAGGCGGTCGCGGTCGTTTCGGCAACCGCGGTTCTCATGGCTTCCAGTTGCTCCTGGCATCTGGGCACGCCTATCCCTGAGGGTGTGCCGCCTCCAGCAGGGGCTTCCGTCCCCGATATCGACACGCATGCGGCGGTCAGACCGGCCAATCAGCTGCATGAATGGGCGGCCACCCGCGCGCCCGCCCTGGGTATTCCGGTCACGGCGCTGGAGGCCTACGCGTACGCAGCCAAGGTCGCGCAGGTCGAGAACCCGAAATGTCATCTGGCGTGGACCACCCTCGCGGGGATCGGCATGGTGGAAAGCCACCACGGCACCTACCGCGGTGCCACGATCGCTCCCAACGGCGACGTGGCGCCGCCGATCCGTGGCGTCCGGCTCGACGGAACCGACGGGAACCTCGAAATCGTCGACGCCGCCGCCGCGGACGAGGACGGCGAACCGGTGTACGTGCGGGCGATGGGGCCGATGCAGTTCATTCCGGAAACCTGGCGCCTGTACGGGGTCGACGCCAACAACGACGGCGCTATCAACCCTGACAACATCGACGACGCTGCGCTGTCGGCCGCGGGGTATCTGTGCTGGCGGGGACGTGACCTGTCAGAGCCGCAGGGATGGATGAAGGCGCTGCGCGCGTACAACCTCTCCGATCAGTACGCACGGGCCGTGCGCGATTGGGCGACGGCCTATGCGGACGGTCACCCGCTATGAGGCACTGCGGCTGATGACCCCATAGGGTTGACGCGACCAGCGGGTGAAAATGGTTCGCGGTTGAAGACGCCGTGCCGACGTGCATAAGGAGACGCTGTGCCCATCATCGAGCAAGTAGGGGCCCGAGAGATCCTCGACTCCCGCGGCAATCCGACGGTCGAGGTCGAGCTGGCTCTGTCGGACGGGACATTCGCCCGGGCGGCGGTCCCGTCTGGCGCGTCCACGGGCGAGCACGAGGCCGTCGAACTGCGCGACGGAGGCTCCCGTTACGGCGGTAAAGGGGTGGCGAAGGCGGTGGTCGCGGTGCTCGACGAGATCGCCCCTGCGGTCATCGGGCTGCAGGCCGACGAGCAGCGGTTGGTGGACCAGGCGCTGCTCGACCTGGACGGTACCGCGGACAAGTCGCGACTCGGCGCCAACGCCATCTTGGGCGTATCGCTGGCGGTCGCCAAGGCGGCCGCCGAATCCGCTGCGCTGCCGCTGTTCCGGTATCTCGGCGGTCCGAATGCACACATCCTCCCGGTGCCGATGCTGAACATCCTCAACGGCGGCGCGCACGCCGACACCGGGGTCGACGTCCAAGAATTCATGATCGCGCCGATCGGCGCGGCAAGCTTCAAAGAGGCTTTGCAGTGGGGCGCCGAGGTGTACCACGCGCTCAAGTCGGTGCTCAAGAAGCAGGGCCTGGCGACGGGCCTCGGCGACGAAGGCGGGTTTGCCCCCGACGTTGCGGGTACCAAAGCTGCACTGGAGCTGATCCTTTCGGCGATCGACGTCGCCGGCTACAAGCCGGGCTCGGATGTCGCACTGGCCCTTGACGTCGCCGCGACCGAATTCTTCAGCACCGGCACCGGCTACAGCTTCGAGAAGGAGACACACGATTCGGATCAGATGACCGAGTTCTACGCGGGCCTGCTCGACGCGTACCCGCTGGTGTCCATCGAAGATCCCCTGTCAGAGGATGATTGGGACGGTTGGGTCGCGCTGACGAAGGCGATCGGCGACCGGGTTCAGATAGTCGGCGACGATCTGTTCGTCACCAATCCCGAGCGCCTCGAGGAGGGCATCGTCAAGGGCGCTGGCAACGCGCTCCTGGTGAAGGTCAATCAGATCGGCACTCTCACAGAGACTCTCGACGCGGTCGCACTGGCGCACAACAGCGGTTATCGCACGATGATGAGCCACCGCAGCGGTGAAACCGAGGACACCACGATCGCGGATCTCGCGGTGGCGGTGGGCAGTGGCCAGATCAAGACCGGCGCGCCGGCCCGCAGCGAGCGCGTCGCCAAATACAACCAGCTCTTGCGGATCGAAGAGACCCTGGGTGACGCCGCGCGCTATGCCGGCGACCTGGCATTCCCTCGCCTGACTCTGGAGACTGACTGACCGGTGCCTGACGCGAAGCGGCCCGATCCGAAACGGCGCTCCCCGGGCACCCGGCCCGGGCGGAGCGACGCGGGCAGGGGACGGCCTAGGGCGAGCGCACCTCGCCGTGAGCGGCAATCGGAGGCGCGGGAGAGCGAACCCGTCACCGAATCGATCACCGAGTCGGTCGCTGCCACGATCGCCCGGCAATCTGAGCAGCGTCTCGGGATGACCGCTCGGCGCGCGGCGATCCTGGCCGCCGTCGTCTGTGTGCTGACCCTGACTATCGCCGGTCCGGTGCGGACATACTTCGCACAGCGCACGGAGATGAAGCAATTGGCTGCTGAGGAAGCCGAAAAGCGTTCGCAGATCAAGCAATTAGAGGAGATGAAAGTCAAGCTCGCTGATCCGGCGTACATCGAATCGCAGGCGCGCGAACGGCTGGGCTTCGTCATGCCGGGTGAGACTCCGTACCAGGTGCAGCTCCCGCCGGGCGCTGTGGAGTCCTCGGGTGAGCCGGGTGGGTCGTCGCCGAGCACTGCGTCCGGCGATCCCTGGTACACCGCGCTGTGGCGCACGATTGCCGACACTCCCCACAACATCGCGCCGCCACAACCCGGGCCTGGCGTCGGCTCGCTACCGTCGCCGGTGCCCCCGCCAGCCGCACCGCCGTCGCCCGGTGGTTGACCGGGCCGACATCGATGCCGTCGCAAGGCAATTGGGCAGAGAGCCCCGCGGCGTGCTGGCGATCGCGTACCGGTGCCCCAACGGCGAGCCAGGTGTGGTGAAGACCGCGCCGCGGTTGCCCGACGGTACGCCGTTCCCGACCCTGTATTACCTGACGCACCCCGCGTTGACGGCGGCGGCCAGCCGGCTGGAATCCTCGGGGTTGATGAAAGAGATGACGGCACGGTTGGCCGACGACGCGGAACTGGCCGCGGCGTACCAGCGGGCACACGAAAGCTACCTCGCTGAGCGCGATGCCGTGGAGCCTCTGCACACCACGTTCTCCGGTGGGGGCATGCCTGATCGAGTGAAGTGCCTGCATGTCCTGATGGCACATTCGCTCGCCAAAGGGCGCGGCGTCAATCCGCTGGGAGACGAGGCGCTGGCAGTGCTCGCGGACGAGCCGGCGATGGCAGGCATCCTGGTCAGAGAGGAATGGCGATGACGGCGCGGCGTGTCGGCGCGATCGACTGCGGGACGAACTCCATTCGGTTGCTGATCGCTGACGTGACCGACGGAGCGCTGCACGAGCTGCACCGGGAGATGCGGATCGTCCGGCTCGGCCAAGGTGTCGACGCGACAGGAGAATTCGCGGTCGAAGCGATAGGACGCACCCGGGCCGCGCTGGTCGACTACGCAGCCCTTCTCGTCCGGTTCGAGGTGACCAACGTGCGGATGGTCGCGACGTCGGCGACTCGCGATGCGGGTAACCGGGAAGACTTCTTCGCGATGACCTCCGAGGTGCTGGGCAAGGTGGTCCCCGGTGTTGTGGCGGAGGTGATCACAGGCGAGGAGGAGGCGGCGCTGTCCTTCCACGGCGCGATCGCTGAAATGGATTGTCGCGAAGCGCCTTTCCTGGTCGTCGACCTCGGAGGTGGCTCGACTGAGCTCGTGCTGGGAACCCGCGGCGTGGATGCGAGTTACTCGGCGGATATCGGTTGCGTGCGACTGACCGAACGTTGTCTGCACTCCGACCCTCCCACGGCCACCGAGATCGCCGCTGCCCGGGAGGTGGTCCGCGAGCGGTTGGGGGAGGCGCTGCGGATCGTCCCGGTGGACCGCGCACGCGAGTGGATCGGGGTCGCCGGCACGATGACCACCCTGTCCGCCTTGGCGCAGAAGATGGCGACGTACGACCCTGCGGCGATCCATTTGTCGCGCGTGGGATTCCCGGAGCTTCTCGAGGTGTGCGACCGGCTGATCGGGATGACACGGGCGCAGCGCTCAGCGCTCGGCCCCATGCACGAGGGCCGGGTCGACGTCATCGCCGGCGGGGCGATCGTCGTGCAGGAGCTGGCTTACGCGCTACGGCAGCGCGCGGGCATCGAGCGGCTCACCGTCAGCGAGCACGACATCCTGGACGGCATCGCGCTCACGGTGGGCTAACGCGTCTGACAAGCGCAGTCGCACAACGGCTCACGGTATGCGGTAGAACGGGTCGGGCAGCAGAAAGGTCTGCTCGGCATGCCCGCCGTCGAGGTCTGAAGGCTGGTCGCCGATGTTGGCGACGATCGTGTATCCCTGCGCCTCGATCGCGGCCCGTTGCGGCGCCTTGAAGTCGGCAGCCGACGCGTAGTGCGCGTTGGGTGGCGTCATGATCAGGCGGGTGTAGCCGTTGTATCCGGCGGCGTGCAGATTCCGGTCGGTGGCCGCGCGCTGGGTTTCGTCGCGGCCGGTGATGAAGAAGACCGCCGCGCCGAGACTTTTCGCCATGTTGTAGGTATCCAACGACGGCTGGATGACGACCGACTGCGACGTGAGGTCCCAGGCGCGCCACGCGCACGCATCGGGCAGATTGCACGGCCCGTTGATGAAATGCCCGAAGTCGTTGGCCTTGATCACTTCCCAGTTGGACAGTGCAGTCTCGTCGATGTCGAACACGATCGCGGCGTGCGGGGTGGCCGGGACGGTGCTGGCGATCCAGTTGATCGCTTGAGCCGCGACCTCGGCGAGGTCGTGCTGGTACCGGCCGCTGTCGTGGTATTCCAGCGCCGCGTTCTTGGCGTCGCCGACGTTGGCCGGCTCACCCGTTGCGTCCTCGACGGGATCAGCCAGCGCGACACTCGACGGCCCAAAGAACAGGACCAGCACACCTGCGGCCGCAGCGAGAGTTCGAACGAGCATGCAGCGAACCCTAATCCTGGCGGCCGACGATGACCATGCTCGGATTGCTTGTAACGAATCTCCACGTACCGCGATGTAATCAAGTTCTACGGAGAAAGATGCTTTACGGATCGATGGTCTGTGTACGCTTGCGTCGCAAATCTGTGTCGGTGTGTGGAAGGCCGGGTTGTCCGGCCGTCGTTTGACCGGAGGTAATAGTGGATTGCCCGAATTGCTCTACGACGCATGCAGAAGCTGCGCGGTTCTGCCAGCGGTGTGGAACGCCGCTGCACGGCGGCATCGATCGCGCGGACTATTTCGCCGCGATGCCCGACGAGCCGGTGCGGGCCACCGTACTGATCAGCACGCTGATGCCGCACCTGTCGGGGGCGCGGATGTACGTGTACCGCGACATGATCGGCGTGGTGTTGCTGGCATCGCTGGTGGCGTCGGCCTTCGGGGCGCTTGCGATTGCGCTGGTGCTCGCGGCGATAGCCCTGCCTGCAGCGGTGCTGACCTACATCTACGACCACGGTGTCTGGCGTGGGGATCCCGTCACCACCATCGGGCTGGGCGTGGTGCTCTCGCTGGTCCTCGGTGGGTGCGTCGGTGAGGTACAGAATTACTTCTACTCACTGTCCTCGGCGTCGCCGGTGGGTCGACGATTCCCTTCGGTGACAACCATCCTCGACCTCGGGATCATCGTGCCGGTCCTGATCTACATCGCGGTCATGGTCGCACCGGTGATAGTGACCGCGCGCCCGCGTCTGCGCAATGCCGTTGACACCGTGGTGATCTGCACGCTCAGCGCTGCTGCGCTCTCGCTCGGCTTCACGGTGTTGGGGCAATGGGGTGCCTTCACCCAGGTCACGTCCGGCGATCCCGGCGCCGTTGCGTTCATCGCCGTCAACTGGGGCTTCTTGCAGCCGATTATCTACGGGACGGCCGCAGCCGTGTCGGTGATGGCGCTGCGTCGCAAGGGTTCGAACACGCTCGTCGGCGTCATCGAGGGCCTCGCGTTGATTGTGGTGTACAAGTTGGGCGCAACGCTGTTGGCGCCCTATGGGGGCCGAGGAATCGTGTTGACGGTTGTGCTGGGCATCGTCGTTGCCGCGGCCGGGCTGGTGCTGACTCGCGTGGAGCTGCATACGGCGTTGATGTCCGAAGCGCAGGAAGCGGTTTCCGGCGGCGCTCTGCTGCGTGCGCCGGAAGCGGACCGGGTCTGCGGGCATTGCTCGGGGTCGGTCGCAGCCGGCGCCGCGTTCTGCCAATCATGCGGCACGGCGACCGCTGCGTTGGGTCTGCCCGCCGCGGGCAAGACCGTAAGCCACGAGTGACCCGTTCGTCCTAGACAAGCCACCGAAGCGAGGAATCACGATGCCATCTACACCGGAAACACCAGCTGAGTCCAATCCGTCCGCGGTCTCTTTCGCCGAGAAGCGCGACACTACCGACACCCGTTGGGGCGCTGGTGTTGTCGCTGCGATCATTGCGGCTATCGCTCTGGTCGCCGCAGGCGTGACCGCAGCTGTCGTGCTGTCCAACAAGCCCGCGTCGTCGACACCACCAGAGCCCGCGCTGCCTTCGAACATCACGCAGTCCCGTGCTGCGGGAGGTCCGTTCGGAGATCTGCGCGATGTGAAGCTGATGTCATGGACGAGGCCCTTGGCCGGCGCTGAAACGCTGATGGCGGCGGGCAAGACCGTCAAACTCGGCGACAGCGGTGTGTCATTCGATGTCGCCTCGGGGTGGGAGGTCGGCGAGCAGGACAAGAACTTCGTCGGGATCAGCAACAGCTCAAGCCCCGGCTCGTTCTTGGTGTGGTACGGAGTTGTCAAGAGTGACAACGCCGGAGACGTTCTCACCCAAAACTTCCAGGACCTGACGGGCACTGACGGCATGACGAACGTGAAGGCGACCAAGGCCGATGGCGGGGACCTGAAGGACGAGTTGCAGAAGAACTTCGATCAGATCGCCTTCAACCAGTTCTCGGCCGACATCACCACTCAGCAGGGATCGGGAAAGATACTGGGCGAGTCGTATGCGTTCCTGAACACCGGAAAGAATTCTCAGATCAAGACGCCTGCCGGGTTCTCGACGTTCGTCGTGATGTTCTCCAAGGATGAGGCCTCGTACAAAGAGGTGCTTCCTGACCTGAAGGCCATGCTCGAAGGGATCATCGGCGCTTCACCCACCACGTAGGGAGCACGGGGGTCAGCCGTCGACGCCATATAGTCATGAGCGTTCGACGGGCTGGCCCCCATAGCCCAATCGGCAGAGGCAGCGGACTTAAAATCCGCCCAGTGTGGGTTCGAGTCCCACTGGGGGCACCCGGAAAGTTCTGGTAGAAGCCGTTCTTCGCTGTCGGTTCGCCGTTAGAACCGGTCTCGGTGTCACGAGTTGTCACAACTCGCGAGAAACTGCCGGCTGCAGCCTGCAGCGCGTCGTCCTGACTGTGTGCGTACTCCGACGTGGTGAACGCCGCACTCGTGTGCCCCGGCGGGATTCACGCTGGCTGATCTCGGAAATGAGGTGGATTACCTTGAAAGACTCGGCAGAGAAGAAGTAGATCGAGATCAATCGGCCCGGACTTGCCGTGGCCAGATCAAGAGCCTGGTTGATAGGCCGCAAAAAGGCGTGCGTCGAAAAGGAGTTGGAAGGCCCGCGCTTTACCTTCAGCGCCGTCCACCAGACAACCGGCAATCAACACCACTGTCGGCCGAAAGCGACACGCCTCGGCAAG
>JAVHWG010000572.1:0-34646 GCA_032159965.1 Mycobacterium sp. | reverse complement strand
CGCAGCAGTCGCCGTCGGCAACGGCCCGGTCGGCAACGGCCCGGTCGCCGTCGGCAACGGGCCCGTGGCTGTCGGCAGTGGCCCGGTCGGCGTCGGCGGTGGCCCGGTCGGCGTCGGCAACGGCCCGGTCGGCGTCGGCAACGGCCCTGTCGGCGACGGCGACAACAGCATGTTCGTGTCGGGCGGTGTCGGCGTAGTCGGGGTGTCCGCCGCGACTGACGGCGGGGGCAACAATGTCAATGGCGACGACGGCTGCACCGGTGCCGACTGGCCCGCAGGCGGCACCGTCGCCTCTGGATTCTTCTCAATCACCTTGACCGCCAAGGCGTTGTACTGGTTGACCAGCTGCTGCTGATTCTGCGGGTTGTCGACGCTCTTCACCGCCGGACCCAGCTTCACCAGCTTTTGCTGCGCCTCATCCCACTTCCCCTGCTGCACCAACTGCTGGACCTGCGCCAGCTCCGTCTGCGCGGCGAGCGTCACCTGATCATCACGTACAGCCTTGACGTCGCCGAACAGCGAGGACCGCAGCCCGTAGAGCGCGTCGCCGGGCTGGGCGTCGTAGACCACCGCACCGAACCCGCCAAGAGCCAACACCGCGGCGGCGGCCCCGCCCACCACTGCCAAGCCAATTCTACTGCGGCGCAACGGCTTTGCCGTCGCATAAAGTGCGGATGCAGCTTGCTCGAACGTCACCACGTGCGAATCCGGTTGGCTGCGTACGCCATCGCGCCACCCGCCCAGCATCGCCGACAGCGGATCCACCGGCGACATTCGGGCGCCACCGGCCAGGGCGTCGACGAATCGGTCAGTACGCAGGATCGCGTCAAAATCTGGGTCGTAGTCAGACATAGTCCTGCTCCGCCCCGATGATCTCTTGCCGCAGTCGCGTCAGCGCGCGATGCTGGGCAACCCGCACCGCACCCGGCGAGCTACCGACGGCTTCGGCCGTCTCTTCTGCGCTGAGCCCCACCACAACCCGCAGCACCAGGATCTCGCGCTGCTTCTCCGGCAGGATCTGCAGGAGTGCGCTCATTTGCGCCGACGACTCCGCGTTCATCGTCATCTGTTCTGGCCCGGCCTCGAAGGTGGGACGCTCGGGGATGTCTTCGGTGGGCTCGGCACGGTTGCGTCCGGCTGCACGGTGGGCGTCTGCCACCTTGTGAGCCGCGATGCCGTACACGAACGCCAAGAAGGGCCTCCCCTGCTCCCTATAGCGAGGCAACGCCGTGATGGCGGCCAAGCACACCTCCTGAGCCACATCGTCAGCTGAGAGACCACTTCGTTCGGCCGTCCCCAACCTTGCGCGGCAATACCGAACCACGATCGGACGAACGATCTCTAGCACTTCCCGGAGCGCGTCTCGATTGCCTGCCACCGCTTCAGCAACGACAACATCGAGTCGATCTCCCGAATTTGTCATCGACGATGGGGTCCTCAACGTTACGGGCCGGGCGCTTCCCGGCCACTTAGCGACAATAACGATCCAACAACGTCGGACGTCCTCAGCGACGCCAGACGCCACCGGCGCGGCGTACGGACTCGGCGCACGCGTCTCGGATCGCGAGGGCGTCCTGCCGCGTGGCAGGCGAGTCCGCGATGTCAACCAGCAAACTCGCCACCCCCCACCTCAGGGGGATGAGCGAGAACCGTTCCGTGGCGCAGAGTGCGTCATCGGCGGCGTGACGGGCTTCGTCGATACGTCCTGCGCAACACAACGCCGCGGCGCGCACGACCTGCGATTTCACCTGGTGACGCACCGACTCATGACGACCCGCCAGCTCGGCGGCCTGTTCGGCATGGGTAACAGCGGCCGCTCCGTCGCCTCTGCTCATTGCGAGTTCGGCCGCCACCCACTGCGACCGGATTGGCAACCGGGCCGGCGTTGACTCCCCGTCGAGGTCGGTCTGGGCCCGCTCGAGCAACGCCGCGGACGTCGCGAATCGGCCCACGCCGAGAGCATCGGCCGCCAGTCCGAGCAGCGCATCGACGGTGGCTTGGACATCGGAATCGGCCAGCCTGAGGGCCCGCCCGTCCCACGCCCGAGCGGCGTCGTGTCCGCCGAGCTGTCGAAGAAAAGACCCCTGCGTGCTGAGTGCCAAGGAAGCGAGTGCGCCGCCACCCGTCTCCCGTCGCAGCACGGCGAGCTCGGCGGTTGCGGAGCCGTAGCGGCCCTGTCCCCCGGCCGCGACGGCGCGAAGCCATCGTTCTTCAGGCGTGACCGCGGCGGGCAGCGGCCAACGGCCGGGGTCGTCACCGAGCGCTGCGTGCCAAAGCGTCTCGCTAGCGCGCATATCGCCCTCTGCGGAGTTAACAGTTTGTGCTGTGGATGTTAATGCCATGTCAACTGCCTACTGGGCCCGACGAAACTTGGCACGACACCTAGTTAGCCGAACTGCCTGAACACCCGGCCAGGCGGCCACGCACCGACTCGATACCACTTTCAGCGTTTCCACTGCGTCGCAATGATGAACATGAGGTTAATTCCTGAACGGCTGATATGCCGTTCAGCACATGGGGTACCTATTGACGGGCTTTGTTAAGCCCACCTAGTTTGTCACCACGAGTAGTCATCGGCGACTTGTTCTCGGATCGTTACATCACTCACCGTCTAATCGGGTTGCTCATGCAGAGCTCAATTGGACTCGGCGAGAGGGGTTTTCATGCCGCAGCCGCAACAACTACCCGGACCGAACGCAGACATCTGGGACTGGCAGATGCATGGCTTGTGCCGTGGCGTTGATTCGTCGATGTTCTTTCATCCCGATGGCGAACGCGGACGTGCCCGCGCGCAACGGGAGATGAGAGCCAAAGAAATGTGCCGCCGTTGCCCGGTCATCGCCCAGTGTCGCTCGCACGCACTCGCCGTCGGTGAGCCGTACGGCATCTGGGGTGGCCTGAGCGAGTCGGAACGCGAACTGCTGTTGAAGCGGGGCATTCGCCGCACCGCCTAGTCCACCAATCAATCGACAAGAGCCTGTTTCCGTTGCGGGGCTTTGCGTTCCATCGCCGCCGAGCATGCCCGCACTTCCGCAGCCACCAACAAGAACACCCCCGGCCATCAGCCGGGGGTGTCTTGGTTAGTGCTTTCTAGTGGTGGTGATGCCCGTGGCCGTCGTCCTCTTGGTCGGCAGGCTTGTCGACGATCGCTGTCTCCGTGGTGAGAACCATGCGGGCCACCGATGCCGCGTTGAGGACCGCGGACCGCGTCACCTTTGCGGGATCGACGATGCCGTCGGCCACCAGGTCGCCGTAGGTCAGCGTCGCCGCGTTCAGCCCGTGGCCGGAAGGCAGTTCGGCAACCTTGTTCACGGCCACCGCACCGTCCAGCCCCGCGTTCCGCGCAATCCAGTACAGCGGTGCGCTGAGCGCCGCGGAGAACACACCGACGCCGATCGCCTCGTCTCCTTTGAGCTCGCCCTGCAGCGTCTTGAGAGCACCGCGAGCCTGCACCAGTGCTGAGCCTCCGCCGGCGACGATGCCCTCCTCGACGGCGGCCTTGGCCGCAGCGACGGCATCCTCGACGCTCTCCTTGCGTTCCTTGAGCGCAGTCTCCGTGGCAGCACCCACCTTGATCACGGCCACGCCCCCCGACAGCTTGGCGAGCCGCTCCTCGAGCTTCTCGCGGTCCCAGTCCGAATCCGTGTTCTCGATCTCGGCCCGCAGCTGCGCGGCCCGCGCCTTGATGGCGTCGTCGGTACCGCCCCCGTCGACGATCGTGGTGGTGTCCTTGGTGACGACAACGCGCCGCGCGGACCCAAGTACCTCCAGGCCCACCTCGCGCAACAGCAGACCGACATCCGGGTTGACCACCTGGCCGCCGGTGACGACCGCCAGATCGTCGAGGAACGCCTTGCGGCGGTCGCCGAAAAACGGTGCCTTCACCGCGACAGCCTTGAGCGTCTTGCGGATCGCGTTGACGACCAGAGTTGAAAGCGCTTCGCCCTCAACATCTTCAGCGATGATCAGCAATGGCTTGCCCGAGGACGCGACCTTCTCCAGGAGAGGCAGTACGTCAGGCAGCGAGCTGATTTTCTCGCGATGCAGCAACACGAGTGCATCTTCGAGCACCGCCTCCTGCGCGTCGAAGTCGGTGATGAAATACGCCGACACGAAGCCCTTGTCGAACTGGACGCCGTCGGTGACCTCCAACTCGGTGCTCAAGGTCGACGACTCCTCGACGGTGACGACACCGTCGTGACCGACCACGGTCATGGCCTCGGCGACCATCTCGCCGACCTCTGCGTCGCGTGAGGACACAGTCGCCACCTGGGCGATGGACTTCTTGTCGGTCACCGGCGTGGCCGCAGCCAGCAATGCCTCGGACACCGCGTCAGCGGCCTTGCCGATACCGGCGCCGAGCGCGATCGGGTTTGCGCCCGCCGCGACGTTGCGCAGCCCGGCCTTCACGATGGCCTGTGCCAACACGGTGGCTGTAGTGGTGCCGTCGCCTGCGATGTCGTTGGTCTTGGTCGCCACCGACTTCACCAGCTGAGCACCGAGGTTCTCGAAGGGATCCTCAAGGTCGATCTCGCGGGCGATGGTCACCCCGTCGTTGGTGACCGTCGGGCCACCGAAGGCCTTGGCCAGCACCACGTGCCTGCCCCGGGGCCCGAGCGTGACGCGGACCGCGTCGGCCAGCTTGTCGACGCCGGCCTCCATCGCACGCCGCGCGGTCTCGCTGAACTCAATCTGCTTGCTCATGTGATTCCTCTGCTAGACGTGTACCGCCCCGGAGATCCTCCGCGCGGACGCAGGGATCGCCGGGGCGGTAGCACGAGCGCTTACTTGTTGACGACTGCCAGCACGTCGCGGGCGGACAGGATCAGGTACTCCTCGTTGTTGTACTTGATCTCGGTGCCGCCGTACTTGCTGTAGATGACGACGTCGCCCTCGGACACGTCCAGCGGGATCCGCTTGTCGCCGTCCTCGTCCCAGCGGCCGGGGCCAACTGCGACGACGGTGCCTTCCTGCGGCTTCTCCTTGGCGGTGTCAGGAATAACCAGACCGGATGCGGTCGTGGTCTCGGCCTCGTTGGCCTGTACGAGGATCTTGTCCTCGAGTGGCTTGATGTTCACCTTCGCCACGATGTGAGTCCTCCACTTTTCGGGGTATCGGCCGGGTTGTCCCGGCCGATATCGCTGTTCGGCATTGCAGGTTTCGGCATGCGCCACCGCCATCTGCGTCGTCGTCGCGGGTGCCGACACAGGGAGCTGTGCGCCTGCCACCTAGCACTCTATACATGCGAGTGCTAGCACTCAAGCACCGGCTAGGACACCTGAGAAGTCACGACGGGCAGGCCGGGGTCAGCGGCCACCACCAGCGGAGACGGCTGCGCGCCGGCGGCGATGAGGTGCGCGGCGAGGGAGGCGATCATCGCGCCGTTGTCGGTGCACAGGCGGGGCCGCGGCACCCGAAGCTCGATGCCTGCCGCGGCGCAGCGCTGTTCGGCAAGCTCGCGCAGCCGCGAGTTCGCGGCCACCCCGCCGGCGATCAGCAGCGTCTTGACGTCCAGCTGCTCGGCCGCGCGGACCGCCTTCGCGGTCAGCACATCAGCGACAGCCTCCTGGAATCCCGCTGCGACGTCGGCGGCGTCGGCATCCGGATGGCGGTGCACATGGCGGGCGACCGCCGTCTTCAGCCCGGAGAAGCTGAACGCGTACGGGTCGTCCCGCGGGCCGGTCATGCCCCGCGGGAACGTCACCGCATCCCGGTCTCCGGTGCGGGCCAGCTCGTCGAGCAGCTTGCCGCCCGGATACCCCAGCCCGAGCAGCCGTGCGACCTTGTCGTACGCCTCCCCCGCCGCGTCGTCGACGGTGCTGCCCAACTCGACGAGTGGTTCGCCCAGGGAGCGCAGGTGCAGAAGGCTGGTGTGTCCACCGGACACCAGCAGCCCGACACACTCGGGCAGCGGACCGTGCTCGTAGACGTCGGCGGCGAGGTGACCGCCCAGATGGTTCACCGCGTAGAACGGCACATCCCAGGCCGCCGCGTAGGCCTTCGCCGCGGCGACGCCCACCAACAGGGCGCCCGCGAGCCCGGGCCCGATCGTGGCGGCAACGGCGTCAGGGCGCTCGATCCCGGCAGCGGCCAACGCCCGGCGCATCGTCGGCCCGAGCGCCTCCAAGTGCGCGCGGGACGCGATCTCGGGCACCACACCGCCGAAACGGGCGTGTTCGTCGACACTGGACGCCACTTCGTCGGCGAGCAACGCAACCTGTCCCGACGGGTCCAGCTCGGCGATGCCGACTCCGGTTTCGTCGCAGGAGCTTTCGATCGCGAGGACGATCATGACGCCTCCCGCCTCATCGTGTACGCGTCCGCACCGCTCATCGCGTAATACCGCTTGCGCAGACCGATCTCGACAAACCCGGCGCTCCGGTACATCTCGATCGCCGCGGTGTTGTCCGTACGCACCTCGAGGAAAATCGTCCCGCCGTCGGCGAACGCGAGCAGCCGGTCGAGCAGCCGGCGGCCGATACCACGACGCTGGCACGCGGGGTCGACGCCGATGGTGTGGATCTCGTATTCGTGCGGTGGAAGCAATCCGAGGCGTGCGATTCCCGCGTAGCCGACCAGGGTGGCGTCATCGCGCGCGCCGACATAGAGCGTATGTGGGGCAGCCACTGCCGACACGAACGCCGCCGCGGGCCACGGGTCGTCACCCTCGAAGAGACGTGCCTCGAGTTCTGCGCACCGATCGGCATCGGCTTCGGTCAGCTCATCGATGTCGATCACAATCCACGCTCTGCAAGGGTCTTCGCGTCCGGACGGCGTAGATACAGCGGGATCAGCGGAGCGGGCGTGGCGACCCAGTCGTCGACGGCGCCCACCAGCCCGACGGGTGACGGGGACTCCGCATCGAGACGCGGCAGGGGAAACCGCTCGGCCGCCTCCGCCCAGCCCGCGATCGCGTCGGCACCCTCGATCGGAACGTCGGCCGGGGCGCTCACCGTGGGACCCGCGGTTCGGACGCCGTCGCTGTAGCGCGCCCAATAGAGCTCGCGCCTGCGCGCGTCGGTGACGACCAGGACCTGGCCGCTGGTACCCACGCCGATCGCGTCGAGGCTGCAGACGCCGTACACGGGGATACTCAAGGCGTGCCCGACGGCGGCGGCGGTGGCCATGCCGACCCGCAGACCAGTGAAGGGTCCTGGCCCGCAGCCCACTACCACCGCGTCCACATCGCCCATGGCGAGTCCCGCATCAGCAAGCGCCGTAAGCATATTCGGCGTCAACGTCTCAGCATGCGCACGCGCGTCGACGGTGCGGTGCTCTGCCAGAAGCTTCACGCCCGAATCGTCGCGATGAACCACGCCCGCCGTGACTGCCGGCGTGGCCGTATCCAGAGCAAGCAGGATCACCGGTGCCACTCCCATGTCGCCGTGCGGGTTTCGCTGTCGTCGTCGTAGCAGAGCCGCACGTCGAGGTGGCGTTCCGACAGTCGCTCCGCGAGCCCCTCACCCCACTCGACGACGACGACGGCGTCCGTGAGATCGGTGTCCAGGTCCAGCGAGTCGAGTTCGGCGAGCAGATCCATTTCCGTATTGCTGTCCAGCAGCCGGTACATGTCGACGTGAACCAGCGCCGGTGCCCCCGCCGCACGAGGCGGATGCACGCGTGCCAACACGAAGGTCGGAGAGATCACCGCACCCGCAACGTTCATCGCTTGCGCAATCCCCTTGGCCAGCACGGTTTTCCCCGCTCCGAGGGGACCGGCAAGCACGACGACATCGCCGGCTCGCAGGTCCGTGCCGAGGCGGGCACCCAACGCGAACGTGTCCTCCGGGGTGGGCAAGAGCTCGCTAACCACTCCGTCGGACCCTGTCCTTCAGCCGACGGGTCAACGCCGCGACCTTGGACGGGGTCGCTCTCTCCACCAGCCGAACCAGCGCATCGTCAATGATCTCCGGGCTCTCCAGCTCGACGAGGTGGCCGGCGCCCGGGACGATCACCAACTCGCACTTGGGCAATGCTTGCGCCATTTCACGCGAGCCGCTCACCAACGTCAGAAGATCACGATCGCCGCACGCGATCAACGTCGGGATCTTCGCCAGCACCGCGAGCCCGGCACGTTCGTCGTGCACCTCCAACGCGTGCAAGAACTCCACCATCGTGTCGATCGGGGTGTCGTGAATCATCTTCTCCGAGAACGCTACAACCGATCTGCTGACATTCGCGTCACCGAAGGCCGCCGCCTGCAGCACCGGTCCGATCAGCGCGCGCGCCGATCCGCGGGCGCGGTGGACCAGTTTGGGCGAGTAGCGGGTCGCGAATCGCACCGCCTCCAGGGCGGGATTTTTCAAGATTCCCCCCAGCGGCGATCGCGCGACGCCCTCCGCCGCCGAGGAGATCAGCGCGACGCCGACGACGCGAGCACCGTAGTGCGCAGGGAACTGCCGCGCATGAGACAGGATAGTCATTCCGCCCATCGAATGGCCGACCAGCACCACCGGTCCGCGCGGAACCATGGCCGTCAGAATGCTTTCCAGATCGGCGCCGAGTTGCTCGACGGTGTAGGTCTCGAGCGGCGAGCGCCCGGACTGGCCGTGACCGCGCTGGTCGTACAGAACCATCCGCACTTGCTGCCCCCACTCCTGCTCGAGGCGGGCCCGCTGAAAGTGAAACGCTCCCATACACATACAGAAGCCGTGTGCGAAGACGACGGTCAGCGGAGCATCGGCCGGACCGACTTCGCGAACCGCCAGCGGCACACCGTCGGCAGCGGCGACCACGCTGGCGCGGTCATAATCCAGAAGTGTGAAATCCTCTGCCGCGTGCGGATCGTCGACCAGTTTGCGGGAACGCAACGAGCGCGCCGCGGAGACACCCGCGACTGCACCAACAGCCGTCAGGCCCGCGACGCCGGCCATCCAGCGTCGGTCCTGGAATCGTCCGTGTCGCGGCTGCTCGCCGGTGGCGAGGCGCGCAAGTTTCTCCGCGTTCTTCGCCGCGGAACGGGCGAGCCTCTCGTCGATGCGATGCGAGCGCTTCTCGCGTCGCCGCGAAGTCCTGTCACTCAACGGTTCCGCCCTCACGGTAGACGCGGGCCACGCGACCACGCGGGCTGGTCACCACTTCGTAGTGAATCGTGCCCAGCACGTCTGCCCAGTCCTGAGCGGTCGGTTCACCGTCCGTGCCGGGGCCGAAGAGGATTGCGGTATCGCCTTCTTGCACACCGGTCTGGCCGGGGCCGAGGTCAACGACGAACTGGTCCATGCAGACCCGGCCGACGTTGCGTCGGCGCCGGCCGTTGATCAGCACCTCGAAACGGTTGCCCAGCGCCCGGAACACGCCGTCGGCGTACCCGATCGGCATCAGCGCGACTGTCGTGTCCTGCTCGGCGGTCCAGATGTGGCCGTAGGACACGCTTTCGCCCGCGCGGACCGACTTGATCAGCGCCACGGGGCATCGCAGCGTCATAGCGGGGATCAGGCCCATCTGCCCGCGTTCGGGGATCGGGCTGAGCCCGTACGCCGCGATGCCCGGCCGGATCATGTCGTACGCGAGGTCAGGTCGCGACATCGCCGACGACGAATTCGACAAGTGCGCGATCTCGTAACGCAGCCCGGCAGAACGCGCCTGGGCCAAGACGTCCGAAAACCGTTCTGCTTGAAGCTTGTTCGTCGGGTGGTCGGGCACGTCGGCGTAGACCATGTGCGTCATCAGTCCGCGGACCTTCACCGCCTCGTCGGCCTGCGCACGCAACAGCCCGTCGAGCATGCGCGGGAAATCGGCGATGGTCACGCCGTTGCGGTTCAGGCCGGTGTCGACCTTCAGCGTCACGGGGGCGGTCTCGCCGGTCGCGCGGGCCGCCGCGACGAGCTCGGACAGCTGGCGCACGGACGACACCGCGATCTGGACGTCTGCCTGGAGCGCGGGCATGAAGTCCGTGCCCGGCGGATGCAGCCACGCCAGGATCGGCGCGGTGATGCCGTCGCTACGCAATGCCAGCGCTTCGTCGACGGTGGCCACCCCGAGCTCGGCGGCGCCCGCGGCGAGCGCGGCTTGCGCCACGCGGCTAGCTCCGTGGCCGTAACCGTCGGCTTTGACCACCACCATCACGTCCGCGCTTCCCGCGTGCTCGCGCAGCACGCGGACGTTGTTGGCGATTGCGTCCAGATCGACCACTGCCTCGGCGGTGGGCATCAGCGAAGTCTCCGGCGGAATTGTGTGCATGTCATCACCTCGGCTGATTCTCCCAGACCACCTCGAGACCCTGCTTACCCGATGAGCGCCTGTCTCATGGGCCTCATCAGTCACACTGAACTCCCCAACGACCATCGAGATTCACGTTATGCAGAAGAAGTTCGAGTAAACGTCTACCTAACGTGAATCTCGGCGCACAGGCGACCCGGCTAACCCGCACCGAGCAGCGACCCCTCAGTGTGCGAAGTGCTGCAGGTCATCGAAGTGACCGCCGGGTTTTAGCTCGTCGAGCTGCTTCATCACTTTCGTCAAGTCCTCGCACAGCGATCGGGCCAGGTCGGCGGAGAAGCCTTCGCGCACCACGATCCGCAGAACGGAGATGTTCTCGGCGCCCTCGGGCATGGTGTACGCGGGTACCTGCCAGCCGAAGGATCTCAGGCCCGCGGACACGTCGAATTCGGTGTAACCCCATTGACCGGAAAGCCGGAAGGCCACCACCGGAATCGCCGACCCGTCGGAGATCACCTCGAAGTGCTCGCTGGCGTTCAGCTGATCGGCCACCCATCTGGCGGTGTTGGACAGGCACTCCATCACCTGGGTGTATCCGCCGCGGCCGAGCCGCAGGAAGTTGTAGTACTGGCCGATGATCTGGTTTCCCGGCCGCGAGAAGTTGAGCGTGAACGTCGGCATGTCACCGCCGAGGTAGTTGACCCGGAAGACGAGTTCCTCTGGCAGCCAATCGCTGTTGCGCCACACGACGAACCCGATGCCGGGGAACGTCAGACCGTACTTGTGCCCGCTGACGTTGATCGACGCCACCCGCGGCAACCTGAAGTCCCACTCCACGTCCGGGTGCAGGAACGGGACGACGAACCCGCCGCTGGCGGCGTCGACGTGAACCGGAACGTCATGGCCGCCGTCCGCGGCGAGTTTGTCCAGCGCCGCGCAGATCTCCTTGATCGGCTCCAACTCGCCGGTGAACGTGGTGCCGAGAATGGCCACCACGCCGATGGTGTCCTCGTCGACGGCGTCGAGCACCTGCTCGGGCGTGATGACGTAGCGATCCTCGGACATGGGTAGATACCGCGGCTCGACCTCGAAATACCGGCAGAACTTCTCCCACACCACCTGCACGTTGGACCCCATGACGAGGTTCGGCGTGCGCGTCTTCCAACCGTCGCCGACGCGCTTCTTCCAACGCCACTTCAGCGCCAGTCCGCCGAGCATCACGGCCTCGCTGGACCCGATCGTCGACACGCCGACCGCGCTGTTGGGGTCGTCGTCGCGCAGGTTCTCGGCATGGAACAGGTCGGCCACCATGCACACACAGCGCTGCTCGATCGCCGCGGTGGCGGGGTATTCGTCTTTGTCGATCATGTTCTTGTCGAACGTCTCGGCCATCAGCCTCTCGGCCTGCGGATCCATCCATGTGGACACGAACGTCGCGAGGTTCAGGCGGGAGCTGCCGTCGAGCATCAACTCGTCGTGGATGAATTGGTATGTGGCCTCTGGATCCATCGCCTCGTCCGGCAGCCGCAACGACGGGATCGGCGTACACGCCATCCGCCCGGTGTAGGCCGGCGAGATCGACGAGGAGTGCGAAACACGGGGCATGGCAGGTCCCTTCGGTTACAGAGCGGCGATAGCGGAGCGAATGTGGGCGAGGATGCGCGACGCCGACGTCGGCGCGGGATGCGGCCCGGGATCGGCCGCCGACAGGTTGGCGGCGTGCGCGTGGACGAACGCCGCAGCCGCCGCCGCCTCACCGCCAGGCAGTCCGGCCGCGAGCAGCGCACCGATGACGCCCGACAGCACGTCACCGGAACCCGCTGTGGCAGCCCATGATTGGCCTGCGGGGTTGAGGTAGACGGGACCGTCGCAGTCTGCGACGACGGTGATGTTGCCCTTGAGCAGTACGGTCGCGCCGAACTTGTCAGCGAGCCGTCGGGCCGCGCCGATCCGGTCGTCACCGGGCGGCGCTCCGCTGCCTGATGTCGCCGGCCAAGCGGCTCCGGCCAGCCGTGCGAACTCGCCCGCGTGTGGGGTCAGCACCGTCGGTGCCGTGCGAGAAGCCAGCATGTCGGGATGAGCGGCCAAAATGGTGAGCGCGTCGGCGTCGACGATCACCGGCAGGTCGGTGCCCAGCGTGAACCACAGCGCGGCGGCGCCCTGTTCGTCGGTGCCCAGGCCAGGGCCGACGACCCAGGCCTGGACCCGTCCCGCCGATTCCGGGGTTGGTGACGCGATGACCTCGGGCCAGTGCGAAAGTACCTGCTCTGCTGCACTTCCCGCGTAGCGGACCATGCCAGAGGTGGCCGCGACGGCGGCACCAGTGCACAGCACCGCCGCGCCCGGGTAGGTCGCTGAGCCGGCGATGACGCCGGTGACACCCTGGGTGTACTTGTCGTCCTTGGGGCCGGGCATGGGCCAACGAGCGGAGACATCGGCGGCGTCGAAACCCAGCAGGTCGGTCGGCGGCAGGTCGAGCCCGACGTCGACGAGTTCGACTCTGCCGCAGTCACCGAGCGCATGCACCGGTTTCAGGCCGCCGAATGTCACGGTCAGCCCGGCGTGCACGTAGGGCCCACTGACCGCACCGGTGTAGGCGTCGACGCCGCTGGGAATGTCGACGGCCACCACGGGGATGGCCTCGTCGAGCGCGGCGAACAGCTCGGCCGCCGCGGGACGCAGCGGCCCGGACCCTGAGATTCCGACGACACCGTCGATCACCAAATCTGTTGCAGGCGATACTTTTTGGACTACTCGGCCACCGGCCCGTGTGAACGCCGCGAGGCCCTCCTTGTGCGTCTTCTCGGGGCTCAGCAGTACCGCTTCGGCAGCCGCGCCGCGCCGCAACAGGAACGTCGCGGCCCACAGCGCGTCACCGCCGTTGTCACCCGAACCCACCACCGCGCAGACGCGACGTCCCGCGACCCCACCGGTGCGGACCGCGAGCTCGCGGGCAATCGCCACCGACAGCGGATACGCCGCCCGGCGCATCAACGCACCGTCGGGAAGGCTGGCCAGCAGGGGAGCTTCGGCGTCGCGGATCGCGTCGACCGGATAGTAGTGCCGCATCAGCGCCCGACTCCGAGGACTCGAGGTTGTCGCACGCCAACACGGTACGTGCCCCCCGTCGGGATTCGCTGTGGTACGAACCATTCAGCGATCGGGCCATTCCACAGAGAAGGAACGCGACACATGAGCTGGCAGATGAATGGCTTCCTGTTCTTTGCCGTCGTGGCGCTGGTGGCGCTACTGGCGAGCTTGTTCGCCCGTCCGCCGCGGATCCGCCAGGGCGGCCGAACCGCGGCCATCGCCGCCATCAGCATTGCCGTCTTGCTGCTCATCCTCGGCAGCTTCACGATCGTGGGCACCCGACAGGTCGCGATCCAGACGAACTTCGGTCGGCCGACAGGCCACGCTTTCGACAACGGGCTTCACGTGAAAGCGCCATGGACCGTGACGCACGAGATGGATGGCGCAATTCAGATCGACGTCTACAAGGACCACGGGAACGGCGACGACCAGCGCATCAAGGTGCGGCTGGGGAACAGCTCTACCGCCGATGCCGATGTGAGCATCCGCTGGCAGATCAGGCAGGAAGCGGCTCCCGAGTTGTTCCAGAACTACAAGACCTTCGACAACGTGCGGATCAACCTGGTGGAGCGCAATCTGTCTGTTGCGCTCAACGAGGTGTTCGCCGGCTACGATCCGTTGGCTCCGCAGAACCTCAACGTCAGCCCGTTGCCCGACCTGGCCAAACGCGCCGCGGCGATCCTGCGTGAGGAGGTCGGCAAGCAGGTCGACGTCATCGACGTCAACGTCCCGACCATCAAGTACGACCAGGGCACCGAAGACAAGATCAACCAGCTCAACCAGCAGCGCGCCCAGACCGCGATCGCCAAGGAGGCCCAGAACACCGCGATCGAGCAATCCAAGGCCAACGCCGCCATCGCCGCGTCGATCTCCAATTCGCCCAACGTGATCGTGTCGAACTGCATCACCGCGGCCATTGCCAAAGGCCTCAGCCCCCTGGGCTGCTGGCCGGGTACCGCGGCGCTGCCCACCGTCGCGGCGGCTGGCCCGCCGGGATGAGTCGAGAAAACTTGAGATCGTCGCACCCGTCCCGCACAGTGGGCGGATAGGACGCGCATAGGGTTCGAACCGATACCCGACCGTGTTGTGAACGTGACTGTTGTCAAGCAGTGTTCTCAAAGTGACTAAAGCGCAATAAGCGCACTTCTGAGAGTAGGGATACAAATGGGGCAACGACACAGGGTCGCATGGGCGATGACGGGACGTGCGCTCGCGCTGTCCGTCGGCGTGGCGGCGGCCGCCACGTTCGTGGCCGCACCGGCACCGGCGGACTCCGGCAGCGACGCATTTCTCTCGGCGCTGAACAGCGCAGGCGTCGGCTACGGCGATCCGGCCGACGCCGTCGACATGGGACAGTCCGTCTGCCCGATGCTTTCTGAGCCGGGTGGATCCTTCGCCAAGACCGCGTCGACGCTGACCGGCCGTGGCGGCCTGCAGGCTGACCTCGCCGGACTGTTCACCAGCATTGCGATCGCAAATTACTGCCCGCAGATGATGACCAGTTTCGCCGGCGGCGACTTCAGCCAGGGCGGCGACGTTCTCAACAGCATTCCGTTCGTCCCGGGATTGTCGGGGCTGGGTGGCATCCCCGGCCTGACGGGGTAATCGCTGCAGCCCTAGCCGGCGGCGTCGGGCAGGAGCGCCGGACAACGTCCCTCTGCGTCGGCGGCCAGCTCGAAGTGCCAGAGCTCGTTGGCATAAATCCGGCACAGCCCGAACCGAGACCCGTTGACGATCAGCCATTGGTCGGCGCGCGTACCGCCGACGTCGACGGCCTCCCCGATGACGTGCTTGGACATGTCCGGGGTTTGCACGAATTTCCTTGCGGCGGCCAGGCTTCCGTAGGTGTGCACCGCCTGGTCGAGCAGCCGTTGCTGAAACTCCGGTGACCGCCAGCCCGACGTGACGGTCATCGTGACGCCGTCTGCAGAGGCCGCGGTTGCGGCGTTCTGGACGGCGCGGAGGAGCTCCGGGTCCAGGCGACCGACTGCTGGGTTCGCAACGTCGAACGGCGTCAGCACAACCCCGCCGGGCAGCGAACCGTCGCCCGAGTCAGCACCTGCGTGGTCTGAGGGTGCCGCGATGCCGAAGGCCACCGCGGTCGCGGCGACGAGCATCGTCAGAGATCGCATCCTCGGGTCCTATTCGACGGTGACGGACTTCGCGAGGTTGCGCGGCTTGTCGACGTCGTAGCCACGGGCCTGCGCCACCGCGGCGGCGAACACCTGCAGCGGGATCGTTGACAGCAGGGGTTGGAAAAGTGTTGATACAGCCGGGATTTCGAACAGATGGTCGGCGTACGGCCGCACGGTGTCGTCGCCCTCCTCGGCGATGACGATTGTGACCGCACCGCGCGCCTGGACCTCGCGGATGTTGCTCAACAGCTTCGAATGCAGCATCGCCGAGCCCTTCGGCGACGGCATCACCACGATCACCGGCAGCCCGTCGTCGATCAGCGCGATCGGTCCGTGCTTCAGCTCGCCGGCGGCGAAACCCTCGGCGTGCATGTATGCCAGCTCCTTGAGCTTCAACGCACCCTCCAGCGCCACCGGGTAGCCCACGTGGCGTCCCAAGAACAGCACCGTCGACGACGACGCGAATCGTCGCGCCACGTCCCTGAACGGCTCGATCGACGCGAGCACCCGCGACACCAGGGCGGGCATCGCCTCCAGCTCCAGATACTCACGGGCCACCTCGTCCGGGTACTTCGTGCCGCGGGCCTGCGCCAGCGCGAGCCCGACGAGGTAATTGGCCGCGATCTGCGCGAGGAACGTCTTAGTGGACGCCACGCCGATCTCCGGTCCGGCACGCGTGTACAGCACGGCGTCACACTCGCGGGGAATCTGGCTGCCGTTAGTGTTGCAGATCGCCAGGACTTTGGCTTTCTGCTCCTTGGCGTGCCGCACCGCCTCGAGCGTGTCGGCGGTCTCGCCGGACTGCGAGATCGCGACGACGAGCGTGCTGCGGTCCAGAACCGGGTCGCGGTAGCGGAACTCGCTGGCCAGCTCGACCTCGACCGGCAGGCGGGTCCAATGTTCGATCGCGTACTTGGCCAACAACCCGGAGTGGTACGCGGTGCCGCACGCGACGACGAACACCTTGTCTATCTCGCGTAGCTCCTGATCGGACATCCGCTGCTCGTCCAGCACGATCCGCCCGTCGACGAAGTGCCCGAGCAAGGTGTCGGCCACCGCGGTCGGCTGCTCAGCGATCTCCTTGAGCATGAAGTACTCGTAGCCGCCCTTTTCGGCCGCCGACATATCCCAGTCGATATGGAACTCCCGGGCCTCCGCGGTCACGTCGTTGCCGAAGAAGTCAGTGACGCGATAGCCGTCGGCAGTGATGACTACCGCCTGGTCCTGCCCGAGTTCGACGGCGTCGCGGGTGTACTCGATGAACGCCGCCACGTCCGAGCCCAGGAACATCTCCCCGTCGCCGACCCCCACCACCAGCGGTGTCGACCGGCGCGCCGCCACGATCGTGCCGGGATCGTCGGCGTTGGCGAACACCAACGTGAAGTGGCCCTCGAGCCGTCGCAGCACCGCGAGCGCCGACGCGACGAAGTCACCGGCGGTGTCACCCGCTCGGTACTGCCGGCTGACCAGGTGCACGGCGACCTCGGTGTCGGTGTCACTGGTGAACTCCACACCCGCGGTTTCCAGCTCGCGCCGCAGCGGCGCATAGTTCTCGATGATGCCGTTGTGGACCACCGCGAACTTGCCGGTGCCGTCGCGATGCGGGTGCGCGTTGCGGTCGGTGGGACGTCCGTGCGTCGCCCAGCGCGTGTGGCCGATGCCGCAATGGCCACGCAGCGTCGCCGGGTCCGCGGACGCCAGCGCGTCGTCGAGGTTGGCGAGGCGCCCCGCGCGGCGATGAACCGTCATGCCGCCACTGCCGTCGACGATTGCCACGCCCGACGAGTCGTACCCGCGGTACTCCATCCGGCGCAGCGCTTGCACGACGACGTCACACGCGGAGCGCTGTCCGACGTATCCGACAATGCCGCACATAGGTCATCAGGGTAGTGGAGGAGCCAATTCGAGCCCGTGTTGTGCGCTTTGGCAGGTGAGCTAACGTGCATCCAGGGTCCGCGGACGGAGGAGCGATATGGCTCGAACGAGCAAGCTTTTCAGAGCGCTGACGCGCAAGGGGCCGCACCGTGTTCTGCGCGGTGACCTGGCCTTTGCCGGAATTCCGGGTGCCGTCTATACCCCGGAAGCCGGCTTCAATCTGCCCGCGGTGGTGTTCGGTCACGACTGGTTGACCGCGGCCGACCGCTACCACGGGACTCTGGAACACCTGGCGTCCTGGGGCATCGTCGCCGCGGCGCCCGACACCGAGCGCGGCCTGGCTCCGTCGGCGCTGAATTTCGCCTACGACCTCGGCACCACGCTCGACGTCGTAGCAGGTGTGCGGCTGGGATCCGGAAAGATCAGCGTGCACCCCACGAAGCTCGGGCTGGCCGGTCACGGCTTCGGCGGATCTGCTGCCGTGCTGGCTGCGGCGGGCCGCTCCGGCGGCGGATCGCGTTTCACACCCACGGCGGTCGCTGCCCTGTTCCCTACGGTGACCAGCCCGCGCGCCGAGGATGCGGCGGCATCGCTGAAGATTTCCGGGCTGGTGCTGTCCGCGCCGGGTGAGGAGAAGACCATTCGCTCGAATGCCGACGCGCTCGCTGGCGCGTGGGACGGCGCGGTGTTGCGCATCGTGAGCAAGGCGACGCCGACGGGACTGCCCGACGGACGCCGATGGGCGCGATTTCTCGGACTTCCTGGCGCCGACAAGCGCACGCAGAAGTCGGCGCGCGCGCTACTGACCGGATATCTGCTGAACGTGCTCGCAGGAGATAAGGCCTACAGCGAGTTCGCCGATCCAGAAGCCGCAGTGCCGCAGACGCAGGCGCCGGATCCCGAGGCCGAGCCCGTGACGCTAGAAGACAAAGTCGTCACCCTGCTCAAGCTTTAAGCGGGACCGGCAGGCGGTCGGCATGCGCGCTGCTGATCCGCAGGCCGCAGGATGGGACCTAGCTGCGAGTCGCGTGGTGCGGGCGGGGCTTTCGGCTCGAGATCTGCAATCGTCGTGGCGTACTCGGCAAGGATCTCGGCGAGCCGATCGTTGACGCCGGTCATTCTCCGGCCTGAGGCAGCTGGTCAGCGGCTATCTCGCATGGCGTTGCGGTGGGATCAGCGGGTGCTGGAGGGGCGGGTGGGGCTGGCGGCGGCGGCCCTTCAGGCGGAGGCGGAACCTCAGCTGGCGGCGGCGGAACTTCAGCCGGCGGCGGAACTTCAGCTGGCGGGTCCTCCGGCGACGTCGTCGGGCCTCCATCGGGTTCATCAGTCGGAGGATCATCAGTCGGAGGATCACCGTTTCCGCCAGTGCTGCAATCTTTTTCGTCATCCTCGTCCGCATTATCGGGCGCGTCCGACAGCTGATCGTCCTCTTCGTGATCCGGCGCATCTGGCGCGCCGGACAGTGGACCCTCCCCTGGATCATCCAATGCGTTTTCCAGAGCCGGCGACTGGTCATCCGCTGACGGCAGCAGGCCACTGAGGGCGTCTGCGAACCGCTGTGGCAACCCGTCGAGCAGGCCCGGCGCCGGAGCCGGCACGGCGGGCGCGGGCGTACCCGCGGGGAGGCCGCCGGCTGCCGGGATCGGCGCCGGCATCATCGGTGCGGCGGGCGTGGTCGCAAGTGGAGGGTACGACGGAGCTTGCGCCGCAGCGGGATACGACGGTGCAGGGGTGGCAGGCGATGGCCCGGTGTTTGCCGGCCCGGGATCGCGATACGGTGGTTCAACTTTTTCGGGGGGTGGCACGCCGGCGTCGAAGGCGCCGGGGACATCGAACTGCGCGGGCGGCGTGGACGTCAACCCGGATGTCGCGGCATCGTAGCTGTTCCCGATCGACGCGATCGCGTTGCGCACCGCCGTCAGCCAGTCGGTCCGAATATCGTTGTCCACGAACGGCTTTATCTGCCGGTCAACAAGTTCACTGGCCGCGACGCGGTCGCCGACACTGGTGTTGACGGTCTGCGCTGCCGCGAGCCACGCCGGCCGCTCAGATTGGTGCCGATCATCGATCGCGCACACCGCCGCGGCCTTGCTGTCGACGATCTTCCACAGCGTGTCACGCAGTGCCGCAACTGCTTCCGCGGCCGCTCGCACCGACGCCGACACCTTTTCGGCGGTGTCACAATGGCGCCGGAGGAAGTTCTCAGCCGAACTCGCCCCGCTCCCCTGCCACGCCGTCGAGAGACTTGCCAGCTGGTCGCGTTGGCGAGCCAGCACATCGTCTGCCACCGAGGCGGCGGCATGCAACGCCGCGCAGTCGTGGTCGAGCACCTGCAGATCCATGCCGTCCTCGGAGGAGAACCAGTCGCGGATCTGAGCGGGATGAGTTGTGAGATCTGGGTTTTGGTAGTTCAGTAGATGACATGCCCATACGTAGGACTGCGTATTGTCAACGGCCGGGCGCGCCTGCGCGAGCCGCGCCGTGACGTCGAAGTCAGGAGGCACGGTCAAGTCCGGCGGCGTTGTGGGCATCGGAGCTGATGTACTGGTCGGCGGTATCCCGCAAGGCGACGGCGATCTCGGCCGACGCTCGGGACCATTGCGCAAGCGCGTCCGCGGTCCGCTCCAGCGCCACGCGTAAAGCATCACCGCGCGCGGCATAGGCACGTCCGGCGGTTGCGCCGCCGAAACCCAACGCCGCCAAGTGAGTCGACACGGCGGCGTCGATGACGCCTGCCGACGCGTCGAACTGCCGTGCAACATCACGCAACGCGGCCACATCGAGACGCGCGGAACCCGATCCCATACCCGGCTACGACGCGCAGCGGCGTGTTCCGGTTCCGCTAGGCCTGCTCGCTGACGCAGGAAGCGACGCGGTAAGCCACCTGCTTGGCAGTGTCCTCATCGGGCGCCTCGACCATGACACGCACCATCTGCTCGGTTCCCGACGGCCGCAGAAGAATTCGGCCCGTGTCGCCCAGCTCGGCTTCGGCGTCGGCGACTGCGGCCCGTACGGACGGCGCTGACGCGACGGTCGACTTGTCGGCGACCTCTACGTTGATCAGCACCTGTGGCAGCGTGTCCATCGCCGCTGCCAGGTCGTGCAGCCGCCGCCCGGTCTGCGCCATCCGTGACATCAGCCGCAGCCCCGTGACAATGCCGTCGCCGGTGGTGCCGAAGGCAGGCATCACGATGTGGCCGGACTGTTCGCCGCCCAGGGTGTAGCCACCGGCACGCAGCTCCTCGAGCACGTAGCGGTCGCCGACAGCGGTGGTACGGATGCCGATTCCTTGAGCGCGCATAGCCAAGTGCAGGCCGAGGTTGCTCATCACGGTGGCAACCAGCGTGTCGGCCGCCAGCTCGCCGGCGTCGCGCATCGCGATCGCGAGAATCGCCATGATCACGTCGCCGTCGACCACGTCGCCGTTCGCGTCGACGGCCAGGCAGCGGTCCGCGTCGCCGTCGTGTGCCAGACCCAGGTCGGCGGCGTTGGCGATGACCGCGGCACGCACCGCCTCGATGTGAGTCGATCCGCAGCCGTCGTTGATGTTCAGCCCGTTCGGCGCGGCGTTGATCGCGATCACTCGCGCGCCCGCGGCCTGGTATGCGCGCGGGGCGGCTGCGGATGCGGCGCCGTGCGCGCAGTCGACGACGACGGTGATTCCGTCGAGCCGACTGGTCACTGCCTTGCCGGCGTGGCGTAGGTACCGGGCGAGGGCATCCTCGGCGTCGACGACGCGACCGATCCCGGTGCCGACCGGCCGCTGCGCGGGAGCGGTGGACACCAGCTGCTCGATGTCGTTCTCGGTGGCATCGTCAAGCTTGTGGCCGCCGGGACCGAACACCTTGATGCCGTTGTCGGGCATCGGGTTGTGCGAGGCGGAGATCATCACGCCGAATTCTGCGTCGTAAGCGCTGGTCAAATACGCCACAGCAGGCGTGGGGAGTACGCCCACCCGCAGCGCGTCGACACCCTCGCTGGTGATGCCGGCGATTACCGCCGCCTCCAGCATCTCGCCGCTGGCCCGCGGGTCGCGCCCGATGACAGCGACGCGTCGGCCCGTCCGGGTAGTGCCGAGCCTGCGGGCGGACGCCGAGCCGATGGCCAGCGCCAATTCGGCGGTGAGCTCACGATTGGCGACCCCGCGGACCCCGTCGGTGCCGAACAGTCGAGCCATCGGACAAATTTCTCATAGAAGAACCCCGAAGGCACAACTGTCGAGGTCATCAGCCGTCTCGCGACGCAATCGGGACCTGCGCGAGACCCGGCGAGTGCCCGAGAAATCGGGGCTGTGCGCAAGAGCCTAAGAAAGTCGCCGGGCGTGTACGGAACACACCCGGCGACTGTTTGAAGTTGCGATCAGCGCTTGCTGTACTGCGGCGCCTTACGGGCCTTCTTGAGGCCGTATTTCTTGCGCTCGGTCGCCCGCGGGTCGCGGGTGAGGAAGCCGGCCTTCTTGAGCGCGGGCCGGTCCTCGGGCTGCACAATGATCAGCGCGCGGGCGATCGCCAGACGCAGCGCGCCAGCCTGACCGGACGGACCTCCACCGTGCAGGTGGGCGTAGATGTCCACGCTGTCGACGCGGTCGACGGTGACCAGCGGCGCCTTGATCAGCTGCTGGTGCACCTTGTTCGGGAAGTAGGCCTCCAGCGTCCGGCCGTCGAGATGAAACTGGCCGGTGCCCGGCATGAGGCGGACGCGAACGACAGCCTCCTTGCGGCGGCCGACGGTCTGGATCGGGCGGTCGATCTCGATGGGCGGGCGCGACTCGGCCGGGGGGGCCTCGGCGGCCTCAGTGGGCTGCGGGGCTTCGACAGTCTCTTCCACCTCGACGACCTCGACGGCCTCGTTGGTTTCATTGGTTTCGGTCACTGGCTTACCTGCTTGATCTCGTACGGGACGGGCTGCTGGGCGGTGTGCGGATGCTCAGACCCGGCGTACACCCGCAGCTTGCGCCTGATCTGGCGACCCAGTTTGTTGTGAGGCAGCATTCCAATGATGGCGTTCTCGACCACACGGTCGGGGTGCTTTTGCATCAGCTCACCAATAGAGCGCCTGCGCAGGCCCCCGGGATACCCCGAGTGGCGGTACTCGAACTTGTTCTGCAGCTTGTCGCCGCTGACCGCGACCTTTTCAGCGTTGATGACGATGACGAAGTCGCCACCGTCAACATTGGGCGTGAACGTCGGCTTGTGCTTACCGCGGAGCAGCGTGGCCGCTGCGACGGCAAGCCGGCCGAGCACGACGTCCGTGGCGTCGATGACGTACCACGTGCGTGTGGTGTCACCGGCCTTCGGCGTGTACGTAGGCACAGCGTTTACCTTCTTCTCGGGGTGGATCCCGGTGTGAACCGGGTGCCGGTCAGGCGTTGCGGCGGGAGTGTCCCCGGCGACCGACGTCGACCCGAGGTCCTTTTGGCGTACCGCACGCCAACGCCGGAGCTTACATGCGACTGTTATCGCAGGTCAAAACGCGCACGCTCGCCGCGGATGCTGCCCGCGCGCGGCGGCCTTTGGTCCTCAGCAGACCTTCCAGCGATCGCTCTCGCGGACGAGTTCGTACGTGCCCGGCTGCGGCCCGAGTTCGTCATGCTGCCAATCCGTCTCGATCTGGGCCGTGGCCTTGTCGCCGTCGATCTTCAGCGACTTGATCGTGGTCTCCCTGTGCAGGCCCTTGGGGTTCACGGCCTTGCTGGTTTGCCGGCTGCGACAGTGGATTGCGCGATATGCCTCGGTGTCCTGCCGGTTGAACGAGTCCTCGAGCGTCGCGACGGCGGCACGGACCTGCTCCTCGTCGGACTGTGCAGGTTCTCCCCCGAGGGTTAGCACGAGAACCGTGGCGATGATGGCGACGACACCGAGCGCGATCACACCCAGGATAATTGGCTTCCTGTTTCTCGGCGGATCGTCGACCCACAGCGGCCACCCCGGCGGGGGCGGCGGCCACGACGGGTCGGGCTGCCAATCCGGCGACGGTGACCATCCCGGCGGCGGCGCGGGCCAGTTCGGAGGGGAGTTGAATCGCATCCCCGTAGCTTGCAGCACATTGTGCGTTCGGATGTACCTAATGGTCGAGGGTCACGACGGCGGCTTCGAGTGTGCGCTGAGCGCGGGAATCGGCGCCAGATCTCGCAGCCAGCGCACACTCGGCGGCGGGTGCGGCGGGTGCGGCGGTGCGCCGGGTGCGGCACGGCAGCCCTCAGCAATCCAAGGTGCTGTCAGGCGGTGATGACGTCGAGCACGAAATTCGCATCGGTCTGGTCGGGAACATCGACAGGTACTTGGATGGTTCCATCACCGCGCGCGTTCCGGTACATCCCGGTGCCACCGATGATCGACAACGGATTCGGGTTACCGCCGGCGAAGAGCGCGGCGGTGTCAACCGTGCCTTTTACCGCGATCTGGCCGCCGTCGAGGTTGAACGTGGCGTCGCAGGTGGTCTGGCCGCCCTTCTCGTCACCGGTCAGCGTTGTGCAGATGCCGGCGGCTCGGCCGAGAAACATGCCGCCCGGACCATCGAACACGTCACCGGCGAATATGAACTGATCGCCGGGACCCGGTCCGGGCGCTCCCCGATCGATCACGTGCTGCACTGTGTCGTGTTCATAGAGGGTCAGCGTCGTGTCTGCGCCTGCCGTCGCGGCCAGATAGCCGGTCGTCGGCAGCATCAGACTGCCAAGTCCACTGACGATCGCTGTCAGCCCTCTGCGCGCGCCTCGATTCATCTGCCTGGCACCTTCCAGTCCGCTGAGTGTTAGCTGCAGGCTAACGCCCGGCGGAGCCGTGGCGGCTGATTTAGCGCGTGCGATGACTGGGTGTGCTGTTCGCATGGTTGTGCGGTCCCGACGGCTCCCCTCCATCGGGACCGCACAAGCTTTGCGGGTCAGGCCCCCCAGGCGCTTGCCGCGCGCCTGTCGGTTGCGGCCACGTCGTCGGCGCCGTCGCGCACCGCGTTGCCCAGCCTGAACAGAAGGTCGTTCAGCGCGGCCGCCGACTGATCCCAGTTGTTCTGCTCGAACTGGTACGCCTGTGCCGCTTCGCGGGTCCAGATTGCGCGGAGCGGCGCGATCTGGCCACGCAGTTCGTCGAGCACCGCGTTGAGGCGGCCCACCGTCGCGTGGATGTCTTGACGAACGGAGAACTCGATCTCCGTGAAGTTGTAGGACAGAACCGGATCCATGTGCGTTCCTTAGATGTCGAGTGCGGTGACTAAAGGTTCTGCGCGATCGCGCCGAGCTGCTGGGAGTGGCTCTCGCCGGCCTCACGCAGCACCCGCTCGTTGGCGCGGATGGTTTCGGCGATGCCCTGCAGTGCGTGATTCAGTTTCACCGATTCGGTGTTCCATCGGTCGACGACACCCTTGAATGCGGTTGCCGCATTGCCGCCCCACACAGACGGCGGCACGCTGCTCATCCGACCGATGAACCCCTGCAGCATCTCCCGGATCTCGCCGTTGCGGCCGTCTATCTTTGCGGCCACGTCGCGCATCAGGTCGAAGTCGGTGGTGAGACTGCCAGCGCCGGGTGAACTCATCTCGGTCCTTTCGTTCTTGCGGTTATGTGTTATTTGACTAGGGATGCGCCGCAACGGTTCCCGCGAGTTCGCCGATATTCCTGGCCGACGCGGTCGCCCGCTCGCAGGCCTCCCGCACCGACGCCTCTGAGCCAGGAACGCTCTGGCAGCCGACGCTGATCCGCACATCACGGTCGAGCAGCACCGCCCAGCGGATGTCGTGGTCGCCGCGGATCTCCCGATACGTCACCGCGGGCCGACCGACCCGACGGTCGTCGGGATCGAAATCGACGAACACTCCCGGCGGCTGGGCCAGCACCACACGCCGCAGAGTGTCGGCAGTGCGTTCCAGCGTCTCATCCTTCGGCACGAACGACTGTGTGATGTGCACGGCTGCAGCAGGTTTCCCCGGGGACGACACCTGCAGGCGGGGCGAGCCGGGACCTGCCGTGACACGGCGTGCAGACCATGTCGCGGGCACCTCCACCACCACGTGGCCCTCGACCAACAATGTCGTTCGCGGCGACGACGACTCCCGGTGACCCAGTGCCGTCGTCGCGACCAGCAACACCCCGGTGACCGCGGCACCGGTGGCCAGTACCGCTGGTCGCCACGCATACCGCGGTGCCGCGAGAGCTGCCCGGTCGCCGTCTGCGGCCCGCGGCGGGTCGGCGTCTGGTGCGGACGACTCGGCCGCGCGCAGCAGTTGATCATCGTCGATCACCGTCACCGCGATACTGCGGGACCGCAACCGCGCCAGAATCATTGCGCCGAGTTCGGCGGCTCCGCCCACGCCGTCGGCCCGGTCGATGACCACCGACGGCTCAGTGACGAGGCGGGCAGCCTCGTCGGCGACCTGCTGCGGATCGCCTTCTCGAGACACGACACTCGCAGGTTGGCACTCCGGTGGCCGGGTCAGCGCGACGAACGCCTCGGCGATCTCGATGACGACCGCCGGCCGTCGAGGTATCGAACGCGCGAGCATCACCGCTCTGCGCGCCACCGCGACGTCCTGGGTGACGCACTGGGTCGCTTGGCGCACAGTCTCGACGCGCCGCTCAGACCACCATGACGGACATACCAGAAGCACCGCCCGCCCGGCCGTCGTCGACGCCAACACTTCCCGCCACAGAGCGGGCACCGCGACCGGGTGACCGTCAATGAGGGCGACATCGTCGTCGATGGCGGCTAAAGCCATTGTGGCCCTGCCCGGGTGACCAATCGGGCACGTCCCGGCGTGCGACGCGCGCACGACGCATGGGCCGACGAGCACCGAACTCCTCACGGGCATGGCGGAACCCATGCGAGCTGCACGACCTGTTCGCCTGCCCGGGTGACCAATCGGGCACGTCCCGGCGGCAGCCGGCCCGGGCGGGTGACCCCGAGAAGTGCGCCTTCGTCTGGGCTTGCACTCATCACGACGCCCAGGCAGCCGAGTTCCCTGATCCGTGCCAGCAGCGGTTCGAACAGCGCACGCCCCGCTCCACCTGACCTGCGGGCAACGATGACGTGCAGGCCCAGGTCCCGGGCATGCGGCAGCAATTCGATGATCGGATGCAACGGGTTGTCCGTGCCGGTGGCGACCAGGTCGTAGTCGTCGACGATCACATAGATCTCGGGACCTGCCCACCACGATCGCGTCCTCAGTTCCCGCGCACCGATGCCGGGCCCGGGGATTCGTGTCCGGAGGACCTCGACCCAGTCGGACAGCTGCACCGCGAGCGAGGTGCTCGAAACCGCATAACCGGCAAGGTGTTCGGACTCCACCACCGATGACAACGAACGCCGGTAGTCGACTATCGCCAGCTGTACCTGCTCGCCAGTACGGTGACGAACAAGCTCCTCGCATATCAACCGAAGCGCCGCGGTCTTGCCGCAAGCGATGTCACCCAGTATCAGAATGTGTTGGTGTTCTGCGAAATCGACGGTGACCGGCTTGAGTTCGTCTTCGTCGAGGCCGATGAGCGGTTGCCCGTCGGTTCTCCCGCTGCCCAGCGTGGCGAGATCGACGAGGTCGGGAAGCAGCCGTACCGGCGGCGCCGCCCGCTCACCGTCTCGAGTCCGGAACATGGCTGCCGCGTCCGCGATGGCCGCGGGCAGCCCGGCAGTGCCGGGTCTTCCGTCAAGGCGTGGCAACGCGATCAGCATGTGCTCACCTGCGCGCGTGATGCCCCGACCCGGCGCGTCGTGTGGAACGTTCTGTGCCGCGCGGCGATTGAGCTCCGAATCACTTGCATCACCGAGACGCAATTCCACCCGGGTGCCGATTTGATCCTTGAGAGCGGGCCGGATCTCGGCCCACCGGGATGCTGTCAAGACGACGTGAATGCCAAATGACAGGCCTCGTGCCGCCAGAACGGTGATGGCCGATTCCAGAACTTCGAATTCTTCCCGCAACGTGGCCCACCCGTCGATCACAAGGAACACATCCCCGAATGGGTCGTCCGAGACCGCCGGATCACCGGCGGCCTGGCGGAGGCGATATTCCTCCACCGACTCGATGTCCAGGCGGCGAAAGCGTTCTTCCCGTGACCGGAGGACGGCACTGGCCTCGGCGACGGTTCGCCGAACGACGTCCCCGTCCGCCCGGCCCGCGACGGCACCGACGTGTGGCAATGGTTTCAGAGACATCAGGGCGCCGCCACCGAAGTCGATGCAGTAGAACTGAACTCGCTCGGCCGAGTGCGTGGCGGCCGTTGCCGTCACCAGCGTGCGCAACACCATCGATTTGCCCGATTGAGGTGCGCCGACGACGGCGACGTGGCCGCCGGACCCGGCCAGGTCGACGAGGAGCGGATCCCGTCGCTGTTGGAAAGGCCTGTCCACCAAACCGATCGGCACCACGAGCGGTGCCCGCCCGTGCGCGGTTGTCAACAGGGCGTCGAGCGTCGGTGACTCGGACAACGGCGGCAGCCACACCTGGTGCGCGGCCCGTCCGCGGCCGGCCACCTGGGCGAGCACTGCGTCCATCACGGTACGGGCATCGGTCACGCCGTCCTCCGGGTCGGGGCGACGGGCGCCGTCGGTGTTCGGCGCGCCAATCGAAGCCGCCGTGAACCTCTGCACAGACGCGAACACAGGCAACCCGGCGGGAGGCGGTGGCCGGTACGGCGCAGACACGTACGCCGTCTGAAACGCCGCGGGGTCTTCAGAACCCACCCGCAGGAACCCCGCACCCGGCGTTGGGGGCAGATGAAACGCGTCCGGAGTGCCGATGACGGCCCGAGATTCGTTCGGCGAAAAAGTCTTGAGGCAGATCCGGTAGGAAAGATGGGACTCCAGACCGCGCAGTCGGCCTTCGTCGAGCCGCTGAGTCGCCAGAAGAAGATGGATCCGCAGCGATCGACCCAGCCGGCCGATCGCCACGAACATCTCCGCGAAATCGGGGTGCTGACTGAGCAGTTCGGAGAACTCGTCGACGATCACCAACAGTGCCGGCAACGGAGTCAGCGATGCCCGGGACTCACGGGCCCGCTCGTAGTCGGCAACGCTCGCAAACCTTCCCGACTCCCGCAACAGCTCCTGGCGGCGATTCAGCTCACCGGCCAGCGCATCCTTCATCCTGGCCACCAGATGCGCCTCCGTCGACAGATTCGTGATCAGTGCCGCAACATGTTTCGTGCGCTCGAAGCCGACAAACGTGGCTCCGCCCTTGAAGTCGACGAGCACGAGGTTCAGAGAATCCGGAGGATGCGTTGCGATCAGACCGAGGGTGAGAGTGCGCAGGAACTCCGACTTGCCCGAGCCCGTCGCTCCTACGCAGAGACCGTGCGGGCCCATGCCGTTCTCCGCCGACTCCTTGAGGTCGAGTTCCACACAGGAACCGTCGGGTTTGACGCCGACGGGCACGCGCAATCTGTCACGCGGGCCGCGGTGCTGCCACAGCGGCTCGGGTGACAGCGAGCCTGGATCGGTAATGCCGACCAGCTGCGCCCAACCTCCGGCGGAGGCTCCCGATGTGGTCGACGCCTCACGATGAGATGCCAGGCGTCGGGCGAACGAATCAGCTTCCTCCAGCGAAAGGAAGTCCGGGCGCGCGAAGACTTCTCGCAACGAGCCGACTGCGGCGAGCTCATCACCAGACACGCTGAGCGTCAGCGATTCCCGGCCGCTGACCGGGTGGGGCCCGCACTTGAGGATCGTCACGTCACCGCGCGAGACGAACTCTTCCAGGCCGGTGAGGTCGCCGCCGTCGGCGACGACCACGATATGGCCCGAGGGCGACCCGGGAAGGTCGTCGAGTTCGGAAAGCCGGTGAAAATGCAAACGACGCGACCCGCAGACATCGACGAGGCGCGGGTGCTGATGATGCGGGAGCCACTTCAGCCAATCCCATTCGCTTTGGGCCGGGCCCTCGGTGACAACGGCAATCAACACCAGCCCAGGGCGGTGAAACGCGGCGAGCTGGCAAAGGACGGCCCGTACCAGCCCGCGGACGAGCGACGCCTCACCTTGAACGGATACCGTCGATAATCGCCTCAATGCCAATGCGATTGGTGTGTCGTCGATGGCCGAATGGGCGCGGATGAAGTCGCGCAGCGCCGCCGCGGCGACGGGCTCGACCTGATCGATGGGTCCCGTCGCGGGCGAGCGGAGCGTCGCCGCCGCGCGCTGTCGGCCTACTCCGACGCGGACGTGACAGAAGTCGGAATCGGTGCTGCGGCGTTCCCACATCCGCGCGCTCGAAGCGACGGTCCACAGCGCTGAGGGCTCGGGATGCTGCCACACAATTGAATTGCGTTGTGAAAAAGCATTTCCTACCACCTCCCCACGCAGCCCGGCCAAGTACCGGAGGTAGTCTTTGCGGACTTCGTCGACCTCTGCGGCCCGATTCAGCCCCCCGCCGCCGGAGGCGAACATCCCGATCGTGGACACCAGCATCATGGCCGGAAACACCAACGACATCGGATTACGGGCGACAGCACTGCCCGAAGTGAAGAAGAACACCATCATTCCCGCCATCGCCACGATCATCAGGACGGGCAACAGCCTCGTCATCGGATTGGCCGGGACCGCTCGCGGCGCGTCCGCAGGTCCCTCGACCACGATCTCGGCGTCGGAGAACCGTGGCCCCGACATGCGCTGACCTGGCCGCCATTCCGACACGCGATGACTCTGACGCGGAAAGCAGTTGCGCCGCAACCCGCTATCCACAGCTTCGAGAGTTGTCCACAGGCGTCATCGCCGCCGTAGCTGACTCGGCTACGGTGCGAGTTACGGGGGGTTGGCCGATGCCGGGGACATTTGATGTGGGCTTACGACGTGTTGCGGTTCAGACCGATGCGGGCAGGCTCGATCTGTCGCTTGCGGCCGACGCCACAGTAGCTGCGATGCTGCCGGCAATAGTCGATATGGCAGCCACGGCCAATCCTGCAGTGTCCTTCGACGTTCCGACCAGTTGGATCCTGACGCGCGTTGGCGGCGAGCCGCTTTCGTCGCAACACTCCCTGCGGGCCAACGATGTCAGCGACGGCGATCTGCTGGTGCTGGCGCGCGTCGCGCCGCCGTTGTCCGCGCCACCAGTCGACGACTCGACCGCCGCGATCGCCACGTCGCTCGACCAGGTGCCGCGATGGACACCGCTGACATCCCGGCTGGCAAGTGCTGGTGTCTCATTGTGCTGCAGCGCAATCGTGGCATACGCGCTACTTCATGGCACCTGCCCGCAGTCCGCCGTGATCGCCGGATCGCTCGGCATTGCCGCGTTCATCGCCGCAGCGATATGCCAACGGGTGTACCGGGCCGACGTGGCAGCGGCGACGCTTGCAGTCCTGAGCATCGTATGCGCGACCGTCGCCGGTTTCCTGGTCGTGCCCGGAGCCGCCGCGTCACCCAAGCTGGTGCTTGCAGCAGCGGGTGGCGCAACTGCGTCGATACTCGCGATCCGCTGCATCGACAGCAACATCATCGTGTTCACTGCCACGGCCACGTTTGGGGTGCTGGGCGCCGCGGGTTGTTGCCCAGGGTTAGTGGTCCCGCTCGAGCCTGCGGCCACCGGCTCGGTTATAGCCGCGGTCGCGACGGTCATTGTCGCCTCGGCGACCAGGCTTGCATTGTGGGCCGGTCGTTTACCCGCGCCGCGCCTTCCCGATGCTTCGGGTTTCTGCGATCAAGCGGGCGCTGCCGATCGCGACGTGCTTCGTGCCCACCAGATCGCCACCGGGCTGATCTGCGGATCCAGCGCAGCGGTCGCGGGAGGCGCAATCGTGGCCACCTCAGGTACTGGGTCCGTCTGTCCCGTGTTTGCGGTAGTTCTCGGACTGGCGATGACGTCGCGTGCAGGCACTCACGTGGACCTCTTACAAGTTAGTGCCCTGTTCGTCAGTGGCACAACATGCTTCGCGGTCGCCTTCGTGTGGTTGGTGAACGCCAGACCGCAAGATGCGCATTGGATCGCCGTGGTCGCAGCCGCCGTCGCGGCAGGATCGGTGCGATGGTCGGCTGGTGCGGTACCCATCAATGTGTCACCGGTAGTCAGGAAGTGTGGTGAGCTGACCGAATACGCTGCGCTGGCCGCGGTCGTACCTTTGACATGTTTGCTTTCGGGTGCTTTCGGTGCTGTGCGGGGACTGGCATGAGCACAGCCTTGAGGTTGATGGGTGTCGCGGTCATCACCTTGGGCCTGCCGGGACTGGTGCCGATCCCATCGGCAACTGCTGCGCGACCACCGACCGTCGACGATTCGCAGCTTCCGCGGGCCGCCACACCCGCCCCGCCGAAAGCGACCGAGCGGCGGGCGGAATGCGCAGTGAGTGCCTTCGATCCGCAACTCAACCCGACCAGGACCCAACTGTCGGATATCAACCTGCCCGCTCTGTGGGCGTTGAGTACCGGCAACGGGGAGAAGGTCGCAGTGATCGACACGGGGGTGGCACCACATCCGCAACTGCCCCGTCTCATCCCCGGCGGGGATTACGTATCGACCGGCGACGGCACCGAGGATTGTGACGGCCACGGCACACTTGTCGCCGGAATCATCGCCGCCACACCAGCTTCCGTCTCGAATCGACAGTTCGCCGGGATCGCGCCTGCGGCGTCGCTCATCACCGTCCGCCAGTCCAGCGACGCATACGGAACGCTCGGAAGTCGATCGCGGGGTGTGGGCAACGTCGACACTATGGCGATGGCCGTGCGTACCGCCGCCGACCTGGGTGCGACGGTCATCAACATCTCGTCCGTGGCATGCGACGTCGCCAGCGCGATTCACGACCGCGCGCTGGGCGCCGCTCTCGCCTACGCAGTGGACGTCAAGGACGTGGTCGTAGTCGCCGCGGCGGGCAACGTCGGGCACAATCATCAATGCCCCCAACAGAACCCACCGGCGAATCCGTCGCGGCCCAACGAACCCGACTGGGAGACCGCGGACATCGTGGTAAGCCCAGGCTGGTACGACGACTATGTCCTCACCGTTGGCTCGGTGACAGTCGACGGCAGCACTTCATCGTTCACCTTCGGCGGTCCGTGGGTCGATGTCGCGGCGCCCGGTGAGGCAGTGGTGTCGTTGGATCCCGCGAGTCCGGGCGTGGTGAATTCCCGTCGCGGCAGTTCCGGCTCTCCGTTGATGGGCACGAGTTACGCCGCACCCGTGGTGAGCGGCTTGGTGGCGCTCGTACGATCGCGCTTTCCGGAGTTGTCCGCCCGCCAGGTCATGCAGCGCATCGAGTCGACGGCTCACCGTCCACCGGGTGGGTGGGATGCCCTCGTGGGCAGCGGGGTGGTCGACCCACTGGCCGCCCTGAGTGACCGCCCCGCGGTGCCGAACACGGTGGCGCCTTCGGCGACGCAACGTGCCGTCGCACCGCCGACCCAGAGCTCCATCCCTGACACGGCGGGCCGGACCACAGCCCTCACGGGTATCGGGGGGTGCGCCGTCATGCTGGTCGCCGCACTGGCACTGGTGGACCCCGCACGCCGGCTAGCGGAGCGGTATCGCCGCGGCGCCGTCATGCGCGACTAGCGATGCCTCCCGGGTGAGTTCCGGGCCGTCGACCAGGAGCTTCACGAACGACCAGGGAGCCGGCACCGGCGATTGTGAAAGACCCAGAGCAGCAGCCGATTCCGCACCTACGCCGAATCGCACTCCGGTATCGCTGACGATGTATCGCTGCGGTGACTGCACGAACAGGCACCTGCCCGGGGGCACGAACACCGCGTCGACGTTCGGCCCCATTCCGTCGGCCTGGGCCATCCGGACAGCGGCCCCCGCCGGATCGACGGGAACGACGGGTGTGCCGAACGCCGCGACAGCACCGTCGTCCGGAGCCCACTGCGCACACACCACCGCTTCATCGATTGGTCTCACGGCGGAATCGGGAAAGGTTGCGACAGGCAGTGTCTGGAGAGACGGCGTGGCTGCGATGGCGTCGGCCGTGACCGTGACGATGTCACGCGCGCCCACAGAGTTGCTGAACCGGATGATGTCGGCTGCGACACGACCGACGCGTTGCGCACCGCCGGTGAGGATGACGAACAACTCGTCACCGTCCGCGCGCGTCACCCGGACAACCGATCCGACGGGCAAACCGATTGGATCCGGCCCACGATCGCCTGCGTTGTGGATGGGCGGTGCGGTGATCGGGGGGACTTCAGGGATCGCATTGAGCAACGCCGGGGACAACTCTCGGGGTTCTGCCGCCTCCAGATGCAATGCGCGTGCCACCGAGGGTTCGGCGCGGCTCACCCGGGCGCGGACACCGTCGTAGAGCAGATAGGTCACCGCCTCCCCGCGCGGGTGCGCCAGCACTGCCCGACCGTCGTTCAGCGTCACCACCCCACCGGCCGGTCGCGAGCCGGCGATGACCGTGGTCCCGGTGGTGGCGTCGTCACACACCGCCCATCGTGACTCACTGGCGGCGATCGGTTCCGGGAGCACGTCTGGAGCTCCCGGAATACCCAGTAGTGCACCGCGTTTGGCTTTGCGCAGTTCGGATTCCTTGACCACCTCAGGTGTCGCAGGACTGCCGACAATCAGACGGGCCGAAACGAGGTTCATGGCGGGATGCAGGGTGTCGCCGATGCGGACGTACAGCGCACCGGATTCCCTGACCATGATGATCGGTGCATCACCGAGTGCTTGTTGGGGCCGTACGAAGGCCAGAATCGCGCATCCCGCAACACCGATGGCAGCGAGCGCGCATCCGCTCAGCAACGCGCGTGATTTCGCACGCATCGGATCGTCGATCATGCGGACGTCCCTACGGATCAGCGCATGCTCCATGCGTCGCAGCAGGAAGCGATGGCCGCTCACCGCAAGTCGTGTCATCGGTTGTCGAGCCACTGATCCCCCCGAAGTCGCCCAGCTCCACCGTAAGCCGGATCAGGGCACGAGCATGTCGCTATTTGGGGGCACTGCGCACTCAGCGATGACGCTCTCGGTATGCCGCCACGTGTTGGCGGTTGCCGCAATTGCCGGTGTCGCAGAACATCCGGGACCGGTTGCGCGACAAGTCGATCAGCACCGACATGCAGTCGGGTGCCGCGCAGACCTTCAGCCGGCGCAGTTCGCCCGCGCGGATCAAGTCGGCCAGCGCCATCGCCATTTCGGCGCCCATCCGCTGGGCCAGCGGGTCGCGCACAGATGCCAAGTGCAGATGCCATTCGGGCATCTCGGGATGGCGCGTCAGCCACGGTGCGGCCTTTGTGTCGGCCAGCAGCGCGTTCACTTGGTCGACAGTCTGTACCTCGTCGTCGGCGCACTCCCAGATCCGGCCGAGCCGCGCCCGCAACTGATGCACCGCCGCCAGCTCGCAGTCGTCGTGATCGCGGCGCCCTGTCCACCCGTAGCCGCGCAGATATCCGTCGAGCGCCGCTTGATCGCCCAGCTGCTCGCCGTCGACCCGATCACTGTTGATCAGCGCACCCGCGGCGCGCAGTGTGA
>JAVHWG010000255.1:0-2755 GCA_032159965.1 Mycobacterium sp. | reverse complement strand
ATATCAGGATCGTCTGTCGGTCCCTCGGCACCGCAGTTCCACGACCGGTTGTTGCTCTCGCCGTCGTTGTTGCCTTCGCCGTTCGCGTCGTTGTGCTTCTCGTTGTAGGAGACCAGGTCTCGAAGCGTGAAGCCGTCGTGCGCGATCACGAAGTTGATCGACGCCACGGGTCGGCGGCCAGTGTGCTCGTACAGGTCTGCGGATCCGGTCAGCCGGGATGCGAACTCGTCGAGCGTGGCAGGCTCCCCGCGCCAGTAGTCGCGAACGGTATCCCTGTACTTGCCGTTCCACTCCGTCCACTGCGGTGGAAAATTTCCCACCTGGTATCCGCCGGGACCGACATCCCACGGCTCCGCGATCAGCTTGACCTGGCTGACCACCGGATCCTGCTGCACCAGTTCGAAAAACGTTGCCAGCCGGTCGACGTCGTAGAACTCGCGTGCCAGTGTCGCGGCGAGATCGAAACGGAACCCGTCGACGTGCATCTCGGTCACCCAGTACCGAAGCGAATCCATGATCAGCTGCAGCGAGTGCGGGTGGCGGACGTTGAAACTATTGCCGGTGCCGGTGTAGTCCATGTAGTAGCGCCGGTCGTCGTCGACAAGGTGGTAGTAGGCGGCGTTGTCGATTCCGCGCATCGACAGCGTCGGCCCCATATGGTTGCCCTCTGCCGTGTGGTTGTACACGACGTCGAGAATCACTTCGATGCCCGCTTCATGCAGCGCGCGCACCATGGTCTTGAACTCCTGTACCTGGCCGCCGGGGGTGCTGGTCGAGCTGTACTTGGAATCAGGCGCGAAGAACCCGATTGTGTTGTATCCCCAGTAGTTCGACAGCCCCTTCTCGACCAGAGTCGAATCATTCGCGAAATGATGCACCGGCATCAGCTCGATAGCCGTGACACCGAGTTTCTGTAGATGCTCGATGATCGCCGGGTGCGCGATCGCGGAGTAGGTACCGCGTATCCGATCGGGGATGTCGGGATGAGTTTGTGTCAGGCCCTTTACATGCGCCTCGTAGATGACCGAGTCCGCGTACTCCCGGCTGGGCGGACGGTCGACGCCCCAGTCGAAGAACGGGTTGATCACCACCGATCTGGGCATGTGTGAGGCGGAATCCTCGTCGTTGCGGCTGTCGGGGTCGCCGAAGTTGTAGGCGAAAAGTGCCTGACCCCAATCAAAGTTGCCATCGATGGCCTTCGAGTACGGGTCCAACAGCAGCTTGCTCGGGTTGCATCGATGCCCCGACGCGGGGTCATACGGCCCGTACACGCGGTAGCCATAGCACTGTCCGGGCTCCACCTCAGGCAGGAATCCGTGCCAGACAAAGCCGTCCACCTCGAGCAGCGGGATCCGAGTCTCGGCGCCGTCCCCGTCGAACAGACACAACTCGATCCGCTCGGCTACCTCACTGAAGATCGCGAAATTCGTCCCCGACCCGTCATATGTCGCGCCGAGTGGATAGGCCTTTCCCGGCCATTGCTCCCACGGGCGTGCTTCGGGTAGAGCCTGGGTCACTGTTTACCTTCCCTTGTCGAGTCACAGACGGCAGTACCGGCTACGCACGAAGCTGTACACCCCGAACGCGGCGAAGCCCAACGCTGCCACAATCAGCAGCGTCTTGCCGAATGGGGCTTCCCCGAACGTCTTCACTGCGCCGTCGATTCCGCTGGCTTTTGCTGGATCCGACGTGAATGTCGCGACGATCACCAAGATGCCCGCACCTGCGAACACCAAACCCTTGGCGACATAGCCCGCGATCCCCGCCCCCGTCGCGAGAGCGCCTCCGCTGATCGTCAGGTCCTTGAAGAACCGCCGCGTCACACCCTTGTAGATGTGATAGCCGCCGACCACGATGATCGCGACACCAACGCCGACCAGTAGGGTCTTGCCCCAGCCGCTCTGCATCAGACGCGCGCTGAGCCCGCTGTTGCGCTCGGCGCTTCCCTCGCCTTTGCCCACGGCGAACCGCAGCGCCGAATATGCGATGGCAAGGTACAGCACAGCCAGGGCAAGGGAATTGAGCCGCTTGGAAAGTTTTTTGTCACCGGACTTACCCGACGATCGCTCCGAAGGGTGCGGCCCAACGGCGGCTTCTGTCAGTCGCCACAGCCCCAGCGCCGCCAACCCGGCAGCGGCCGCCCACAACAGGGGCTGACCGCCTGTGCTGTGCGCGACAGTGGCCAGCGCGCCCGACTGATCCGCGGTGCCCCCAGCGCCGATGGCGATGTTCAAGACGATGTAGCCGATCACGATGTGCAATACGCCACTGACCGCATAACCCGCTCGAGCGGCCAGTTGAAACGCGTCGCTGTCCGCCGCGCGGCTGACGGCGTCTTGGGTGGAGTTTGCTGCCATGGTCACTCATCTCGCCGGTGCTGCATCATTGCGGGCTCTCGTACGTCTTGAACGTCACCCTCGGTGTGACGCTCACTGCACCTCCGCCGTGTGTTGGGGTGGCGCACCTATACCCACTTACTCCCCCGTCAACCGCGGGCGTCAGCGTCCCGTGAATTCGGCAGAACGACGTTCGAGGAACGATTGCAGTCCCTCAGCGGCGTCCGCAGTGCCGAAGAGCCGGCTCACTTCAGGGCGGAGCATGGCGACAGCTGCCGCATCACCTTCGTCGCGGGCCCGGTGCGCAGATGCCAGGGTCGCCTGCACACCCAGCGGAGCAGCCGCGTCCGCGATCGTGTGTGCGATCTCGCATGCGCGGGCCAGCGCGGTGTCGGCGTCGGGTGTGACCTCCTGGACCA
>JAVHWG010000563.1:0-3652 GCA_032159965.1 Mycobacterium sp. | reverse complement strand
CTCGGCACCTTCGCGGCTCGCTCCTCGGGGGTGAGGGCGAATTCGTCGGCCATGGCCTCGATCACCTCACGCGACCGGCGAACCTCGCCGTCTGCCAGCGATGCGAGGACAGGCCGCATGAGCGTTTGATAGTCGGGGATTGTCACTGCACACCCTCCCAGCCTGACGAACACATAATGCAAGCCCCCACTTATCGAATTGGTTGCCGTGTGACAGCCTGACACTAAAGTCCAGGGCGAGCTGCAACTCGCAGACACATAACTAATAAGCGGATATACCGGCGCTCACTGGCAGCTATCGCGCGGTGCTGTCACTGATACGCGACAGAGACTCCATATGCGGCCTGGCTTTGGGTGTACCCGTCACCCACAACAAGTTGTTCGATGAGTCCCTGACGGGAGAAAGACGTCATGCTGAGGTAATCCCGGGCTGCCTTAACCGCCTGCTGATTCCAGTCAACGGTGAGGGAGTTGACGGCGAACGTTGCGTCCGCTGTTGAGTAGCCGTCACCCACGACGAGTTGTTCGATGAGTCCCTGACGGGAGAAGGCCGTCATCCTGAGGTAATCCTTTGCGGCCTGCACCGCGTTTTGCTCACTCATCGGCGAGGCGGGGATTGCGCCGAAGCCGACGTGGGGTTCAGCCGACACTGTTGGAGCCGACCCGAAGACGATTGCACCTATGGAAGCTGTGACGATGAGAGCACGAAGCATGGAATCCCCCTGTGGTTAACTGCCGGTCTCCTGTGCATCGACACTATCGGCACCTCCGTCACCGGACAACGGAATGTCGGCAGGGCATGAGTCTGCGAACCGCTTCTAAAAACTGTTAGCGGGGTGATTGACCTAAATATGCTTGAGCGCTCCGCTCATGTAGCCGAGGTTCGCCGGGGTGCCGAGTACGTAGCCGGCGGCCGCCAGCATCTCGGCGGGCGACACGGTGAGCGCCGGTCGCCGCACGACCTCGACGCCCTCGATGTCGGGGTCGGTGGCACCGGCCACGACCGCCTCGAACATCTCCTGAGTGTGCGGCGACGGCGTGTGATGGACGATCAGCAGCGTCTTGCTCATGCCCTTTCCCCGGCCTGCATCTCGACCGCCTTGCGCATCATCTCGCGGGCTCGGGCGCGATCCCCGGCGTAATCGTAGGCACGGGCCAACCGGTACCACCGCCGCCAGTCGTCGGGATCGCGTTCGGCCTCGTCGCGAACCGATCGGAACAATCTATCGGCGACGTCGCGCTGGATGCGCCCGGACGGCATGCGCGGCAGCTCGCCTACGTCAAGCTCCATGCCGTCCTCGTGAATGATGCGCGCGAGGCGCTGGTGGGCAAGGCCGACGCGCACTGTGCTGACCATGGCCCACAGACCGATCAGCGGCAGCATCATCAGCGCGAGGCCGAGGCCCACCGCCGCGGGACGCCCGGACACGATAAATGCCATGGCAATGCGGCCCAACAGGAAGAAGTAGACGGTCAGCGCGACGCAGAGGAATCCGATCAGCAGCTGAACGCGCAAGAGCTGCCTGCGATCTGCAGTCACATTTCCATCAGCCGTTCGATGCCGACGGTCAGGCCTGGCCGCTCCCGCACCCTGCGCACAGCCAGTAGCACGCCCGGCACGAACGATGTGCGATCGATGCTGTCGTGCCGGATGGTCAGCGTCTCCCCTTGGGTGCCGAACAGCACCTCCTGGTGCGCGACGAGCCCTGCCAGCCGCACGGAGTGCACCGGGACGCCATCGACGTCCGCGCCGCGGGCGCCCGGAAGCGCCGATGACGTGGCATCGGGATTGGGCGGCAGCCCTTTTCGCGCCTCCGCGATGAGTCTCGCAGTGCGCGTGGCGGTTCCCGACGGCGCGTCGGCCTTGTTCGGGTGATGCAACTCGATGACCTCGACTGACTCGAAGAACCGGGCCGCCTCCTGCGCGAACCGCATCGACAGCACAGCACCGATCGCGAAATTCGGCGCGATCAAGACGGCGGTTTCCGGACTGCCGGCCAGCCAGGCCCCTACTTGGGCCAAGCGATCATCGGTGAACCCGGTGGTGCCGACGACGGCGTGAATGCCGTTGGCGATGAGGAACTTCAGGTTGTCCATGACGACGCCGGGGTGGGTGAAGTCGATGACCACCTCGGTGTTCGTGTCGACGAAAAGGCTGAGTGCGTCGCCTTGGTCGACCTCGGCGGACAACGTCAGATCCTGCGCGTTCTGAACGGCGGCGGCCATCGTCGCGCCGACCTTGCCCTTGGCGCCAAGCACTCCGACTCGCATGCCGTGAGCGTACTGCGGACACCGGATAGAAGGATTACAGCGGGGCGCTCCCGCGCAGGTGCTCGAAGATCAGCGACGTCTGCGTCCCCGCGACGTCAGGGTCGGCGTTGAGGTTCTCCACGACGAAAGAACGCAGATCGTCGGTGTCGCGGGCGGCGACGTGCAGGATGAAGTCGTCGGCACCGGCCAGAAAGTAAACGTCGATCACCTGGCTCCGCTTGCGGATCTCGTGAATGAAGTGCCGGATGCGGCCGCGTGCCTTCGACTGCAGGCTGACCGAGATCATCGCCTGCAACGGTCTGCCGATCGCCGCCGGGTCGATGTCGGTGTAGAAGCCGCGGATGACACCCATGTCCTGCAGGCGGCGCAAACGCCCATGGCAGGTCGACGGGGCGATGCCCACCGTGTCGGCCAGCACACTGTTGGGTATGCGCGCGTCGTCGTGCAGGGCGTTGAGGATGCGGCGGTCGACGTCGTCGATCTCGATGTCATGAACATTCTTCGAAATACCCGGCGAGTCAGGGGCTGATTTCGGTTGTTGTTCAATCACACGGGAACTTTATCGAATTATATTCGCCACGATTGCTATTTGCCCGAATCTTCTTCACACTCGTCGTACCAACACGATGAAGGAGCGCGGTCATGCGCGTGGGCGTCCCGACCGAAATCAAGAACAACGAATACCGAGTGGCGATCACCCCTGCGGGGGTAGCCGAATTGACCCGGCGCGGCCACGACGTCATCATCCAGGCCGGTGCGGGCGACGGCTCGTCGATTGCCGATGCTGACTTCAAATCCGCTGGCGCCGAAATCATTTCGGGCGCTGAGCACGTCTGGGAAATTGCCGATCTGTTGCTCAAGGTCAAAGAGCCGATCGAGCCCGAGTACGCCTTGATGCGCAAGGACCAGACGCTTTTCACCTACTTGCATCTCGCAGCGTCGCTGCCGTGCACCGAAGCGCTGATGCGTTCGGGAACGACCTCGATTGCCTACGAAACAGTGCAAACGGCTGACGGCGCGCTGCCGTTGCTCGCACCGATGAGCGAGGTCGCCGGCCGCTTGGCGGCGCAGGTGGGTGCCTACCATCTGATGCGCAGTCACGGGGGACGCGGCGTGCTGATGGGCGGCGTACCCGGCGTCGCTCCCGCGAACGTCGTCGTCATCGGTGGCGGCATGGCAGGCGACAACGCCGCGGCCGTCGCCAAAGGTATGGGCGCTCGCGTGACTGTGTTCGACCTGAACATCAACACTCTGCGCAAGATCGACGCCGAGTACGGCGGCAGCATCGAGACCCGCTACTCGTCGATGCTCGACCTTGAGGATGCCGTCAGGCGTGCCGACCTCGTCATCGGTGCGGTACTCGTCCCCGGCGCGAAAGCCCC
>JAVHWG010000537.1:0-10631 GCA_032159965.1 Mycobacterium sp. | reverse complement strand
GCATCGGCCGGACCCGCGGATCCCGACTCGTGGGCTTCTACGACCTCGCGGCACATTCCGCGCAGACCGGTGATCTCGATTTCGAAACGCGCCAGTCGGTCTGTCACGACGGGGTCGTCGAGCGGGCAGGTGGCCACGAGCCGACGGAAGCCCGCGTTGCCGAGCCGCTCCGCGAGTTCGAGCATCGTCATACCTCGCTCGGCACCCAAGGTGGCTTGCGCCACCTGCCATCCCGCATTCTCCTGACCGATCAGGTCCGCCGCGGGGATCACGACGTCGTTCAGAAAGATTTCACAGAAATGCGATTCGCCGACCGCGTTGCGAATGGGCCGTACGTCGACTCCGGGGGTGTTCATGTCCAGCAGGAAGTACGAGATGCCCTTGCGTTTCGGCGCGTCCGGGTCCGTTCTGGCGAGTAACAGGCACCAATCGGCGTGCATACCCCCGCTCGCCCACAGTTTCTGCCCGTTCACCACAAAGGAGTCACCGTCCCTGCGCGCTGACGTGCGCAGGGACGCGAGGTCGGAGCCCGCTTCCGGCTCGGAGAAACCCTGCACCCAGATTTCGCCGTCCAGGATCGCCGGAAGATGACGACGACGCTGCTCGTGGGTACCCGCGACGAGCAAAGTGGCTGCTGCATGGTGGATTCCGACGAACGCAAGCACGAGCCGTGGCGCGTCGTGCGCTGCGAGCTCCTGGTACAGCACGATCTGTTCGGCAACGGTCAACCCGCCGCCCCACTCCCGCGGCCAGTGCGGGACGGCGAAGCCGGCATTGCGGAGTTCGGCGAACCACGCCTTCTGGAACCGGACGAACTCCTCGTCGCCGACCCCGGTCTGGGCCTCCCGCCATCCCACCGGGATATGCGACGCGCACCACGACCGGACGGTGGCCCGGAACTCGTCGAGATCCGTCACGCGAAAAGCCCCGTGAGTCCTCGCCCGCCGACGCGGCGCGTCAGCAGGTCCCTGGTGGCCGACAGTCCGAGCGGAAGCCTGCGCAGCGGTTGGCTGTACCGCGACAGCCATGACAGCGTCGTCTCGTCGCAGAACCCGACGGCGCCGTGCAACTGGTGGCACACTCGGAACACAACCTCGGCCGCCTCGATGGCCGACATCCGCAACGCCAGAGCGTCATCGAGCGCCTCGGCATGCGCGGAGCCGATGCTCCACAGCGCGTACTTCGCGAGGATCTCCAGCCCGCTGCGTTCCACCTCGGCCTCGGTCAGCTGAAACTGGACCCCTTGGAAGACCGACAACGGCTGCCCGAACTGCTTCCGCAAACGGACGTGGGCAATGGTGAGTTCGATTGCGCGGTCGAGCATTCCCAGCAACGTCCAGCACGGCAGCACCAGTGCGAGCGCGAGGTTGTCGGCTCCTTTGTGGTCGACCGACGACAGTTCAAGTTCCGCGACAAATGCCGCACCAGGGGCGCCGTGGCCGATCACTGTGCTTCGAGCACCTTCCAGTGACACCGTGGCCCAACGGGTTTCGAGGCCGACCACCGCACCGGACGGCCTGCGGTCTGCGACGACGATCAGTCCGTCAGCATCGAGATCCGCGGGCCGGGCCAGTCGCTCGGCGACAGGATATGGCAGCGCCCAGTATCCCGCGCTGCGGCACAGCGCGGCAGCAGCCTCCAGTTCGTCGGAGTCGCTGAAGACATCGAGGTCCCACGCCCCGAGTTCGGTGAGGATCGGGCCGGCCAATGACTCCCGTTCACCGGGCTTCGCTTCCGCCTGCTGCACCAACTGGTCGCCTCCGGCGGCCGCGAAGGCCCGAAGTGCCTGCCGCCCATATTCTTTGGCGTCTTCTCCCAGATCCAGGATCATCGGTCCGCCAACAATGCTCGGGACAGCAGGATGCGTTGCATCTCGATGCTGCCAGATGAGACGGTGGACGCCTGCGAGTACCGCCAGTGGTCCTCGACCTCGGCCAGGAACCATTTCGCTCGCGGATCGTCGTGTGACACCTCAGCCGCGATGTCTGACAAGACCTCGGCGCTGTCCTGATCGAGCCTGGTGACCGCGATGCGGTACGCCGCGGCATCACCGGGCGTGATGCTCCCGCTGCTCTGCAGCGACACCACCCGGTACGCCATCAGCCGTGCGCGACGGCAATGAGTGAGCATCCGGATCCACCTGCCCCGCAACTCGGCCGGCACGTCGTCCCATCGGTCGCCCAGCACCGTCGGTGCCGCCGCGAGCAGGCGCTCACAGCGGGCGTATCGGGCGATGCCGACCCGCTCGAAGGACATCACGTCCTGCACGATCGACCAGCCGCCGTCGACGGGACCCAGCACGTCGGCGTCGGTGACCCTCAGATCGTCGATGAACACCTCGTTCAGGTGGTGCGGACCCAGCATCGAGCGGATAGGACGCACCTGGATCGCGGGGTCGCCCATCGGCACCAGGAATATGGTCAGGCCCTGCTGCTTCTTCTCGCCCTTGGACGTTCGTGCCAGCAGGAAACACCACTGGGCCATCGTGGCGTACGACGTCCAGATCTTCTGGCCGCTGACCCGCCACCCGTCGCCGTCACGGCGGGCGCTGGTCCGCAGCGACGCGAGGTCCGAACCGGCCTCGGGTTCGGAGAAGCCCTGACACCAGATCACCTCGCCGCGCGCGATCGGGGGCAGGTGCTGTCGCTGCTGTTCTCCGGTGCCGTGGCGCATGATGATGGGCCCAACCCAGTTGACGCCCATGTATTGCGCGCCGCGGGGCTCGTGGTGCGCCCACATCTCCTCACGCACCACCGTCTGCTCCCACACTGAGGCGTCCTTGCCGCCGAACTCCTCGGGCCAGGACATGCAGAGCAGGCCCTGGTCCGCCAGCGTCCGGCAGAACGCCTGCGCTGCTTCGAGATCGGCCGGGTCATCGGTGAACGCGCCCAGGAAGTCATCGGGCATGCGGGTTTTCACCAGATCACGCAGCGTTTGGCGAAGCTCTGTCGCCTCTGCACCCACGTCAAAGTCCACAGTCCACCCCTACCTCTTTGAGCACTGCCGCCGTATCTGCACCGAGTTCCGGCGCGGGACCGGCGACGTGGCCCGGAGTGCGCGAGAACCACGTCGGCACACCGGGAAAGCGCACGGGCCCATGGGGAGTCGGCAGAGTCTCGAACAGCCCAACCGCAATCAGGTGCTCGTTGTCGAAGAGCGCATCGGGCGTGTTCATCGGCGCGGCCGGAATCTCGAGCGCGCTGAACAGCGCCAGCCATTCGTCAGTGGTCCGCTCGCTCAGCGTTTGCGCCACCAGGCCGTAGACGGTGTCGATCTGGCGCGCCCGCAGCTCGAGCGTCGCGTACAGATCACTTGCCCACGGCGGTTGCACAGCACCGATGAAAGCGTTCCAGTGTTTGTCGTTGTAGATCAGCGCCGCGACGTGCCCGTCCTTTGTGGGGTACGGCTTGCGGTTGGGCGCCACCACTCGCGGGTAGACCGCAGGGCCGAGGGGAGGGTCGAACATCGCGCCGTTGGCGTGTTCGACGAGCATGAACGACGCCATCGTCTCGAACATGCTGACCTCGACCTCCTGCCCCTCGCCGGTGCGTTCGCGGTGGAACAGCGCCATCGTCGTCGCGTACAGCGCGGTCAGGCCGGCCACCTTGTCGGCCATGATCGTGCCGACGTAGTTCGCCTCGCCGGTGAGAAGTTCCTGTACTGCGGGCAATCCGCACTCGGCCTGGATGGTGTCGTCGTACGCGGGCCGGTCTCGGTCGGGCCCGCGGCGGCCGTACCCGTAACAATTGGTGTACACGATCGCCGGGTTGATCGCAGCCACATCGTCGTAGCCGAAACCCAGCCTGCTGACGGCCTTGGCTCGCATCGAGTGGATGAAGACGTCGGCGTCCTTGATGAGCTCACGAAGCGCCGCTTTGCCGGCCTCGGTCCGCAGGTCGAGAACCACGCTGCGCTTTCCGCGGTTCACGTTGACGAACACCCCGCTCATGCCCGTCGCCGGGCCGACCGAGATGTAACGGGTGTTATCCCCTTCGGGTGGTTCGACTTTGACCACGTCGGCGCCCATGTCGGCCATGATCTGCGTGCAGTACGGTCCCATCACCATCGCGGTGAGGTCGACGACCCGAACACCGACCAGCGGCCCGGAGCTAGCCATGACGGGCACTGGCCATCGCGAAGCTGTACCGGATGTGGTCGGCGTGACCGTCCGGAACCACAGGCAGGACAACAGGATCGGAGACGTCGCGGATGGCGGCCAGATCGGCGGCAACGTCCTCGATCGACCACGACGGCCGGTACACCCCGCGGGCCTCCGCGACGACGACACGGGCGATCCGCCCGGCGATCGCCGCGAACGCCTCTCCCGTGACCGAACACGATTCGTGCGCCAGCCAGGCCACCGCCGGTGCCACCAACTCGGGCCCCATCGGCGGATACGCCGACGTGTCGAGCCCTGCGGCCATCCGCGTCACCGCACCGGGCACGATCACGTTGCAGCTCACGCCGTCGGAAACTCCCTCCAGTGCAACGACGTCGGCCAGGCCGATGACACCTGCCTTGGCCGCCGCGTAGTTCGCGACGTCGTGATTACCGTACAAGCCGCCGATCGACGAGGTCAGCACAATGCGCCCGTAACCCGCGTCGCACATCGCCGGAAACGCCGGCCGGACAACGTGAAAGGCGCCTCGCAGGTGTACATCCAGGACGGCATCGAAATCCTCGTACGTCATCTCCTTGAGAGGAGCCCGACGTACGTTGCCCGCGTTGTGGATAAGGACGTCGATCCGGCCGTAACGGTCCAGCGCCGTCGCGACGATCGCTGCTCCGCCCTCGGGCGTCGCCACGGATTCGGTGGACGCCATCGCCTCACCGCCGGCGGCCGTGATCTCCCGCACTACCTCCGCGGCGGGGCCGGCGTCGGCACCGTCGCCGGAAAGGCTGCCGCCGGAGTCGTTGACGACGACCTTCGCCCCTCTCGTTGCGAGCAAAAGCGCATAGGCACGCCCCAGTCCGCGACCGGCGCCGGTCACGACGGCGACACGACCGTCGAACCTCAGTTCAGACGTCACGTCCCGAGCACCAGGCCCTCGAGGTCCCCCTTTTGCCGCCACTCTTTGAGCAAGTCGTCGAACGCATAGAAGCCGGGTGAATAGAAGTCGCCGAGGAACGCGCCGTTGCCCTCGCCGCCACCGCGCCCCTCGTTGTTGTAATACCCGGGGGTGCAAGAGAGTTCGAACGCAGAATTATCGATCGCGAGCTCCCGGACGGTCTTTACCCAGTGGTCCTGACCCTCTTGACTCGGCTCTACGGTCGTCGCACCTCGCGCCTGCGCTTCGGCGATGATGTAGGCGATGTGCTCGGCCTGCTGTTCGAACATCGCGGTGGTGTTGGCCGAGACGCCCCCCTGGATGAAGCCGGTGAAGAACTGATTGGGGAAACCACGGCTGGTGATCCCGTGCAGCGTCTTGTAGCTGTCCTTCCAGTGATCGAAAAGCGATAAGCCGTCGCGGCCTTGGATGGCGTCGATCGCATAACGCCGGCTGATCTCGGTGGAAATCTCGAAACCGCTGGCGAAGATGACGCAGTCGACCTCGTACTCAACGCCGTTGGCGACGAGTCCGTGTTCGGTCAGCCGTTCCACACCCCTGGACTCCGCCACGTCGACCAGCGTGACGTTGGGGCGATTGAAGGTCGGCAGATATTCGTCGCTGCTGCACGGACGCTTGCACATGAACCTGTAGTACGGCTTGAGCGCCTCGGCGATGGCGGGGTCGTCGACGACGTCGGCGATGCGGCGCCGCAGCCGCTCCATGATCTTGTAATCTTCCTCTTCCCGAATCGCCATGATCTGCTCGATGCCCAGCGAGGCGGGATCGTCGCTCGCCGCGATCCGTGCGGTCATGTTGCGTCCCAGTTCGGTCCAGAAGTCGCACACCAGGTCCGGCGCTCCGAACACCACACCCACAAAAGGTGACCACGAGTGGAAGTTGCGCTTGCGCTCCTCCTGCCAACCAGGTTTCAGCGTTCTCGCCCATTCCGGATCAGTCGAGGTGTTCCCACGCTCGTCGACCGACGACGGCGTGCGCTGAAACACATAGAGGTGCTTGGCATCTCGGCCGAGGTGCGGCACGAGCTGAACGCCCGTCGCCCCCGTCCCGACGAGGGCGACGCGCTTGTCGGAAAGCTTGTGCAGTCCCCCGCCCGCGTCACCCCCGGTGTAGTCGTAGTCCCAGCGAGCCGAATGGAACATATGACCCTTGAAGTCCTTGATCCCGGGGATACCTGGCAGCTTCGGGCGGTTGTAGGAACCTTGCGTCATGACCACGAACCGGGCGCGGATGTCGTCTCCGCGGTTGGTGGTGATGCGCCAGCGTTTGATCGACTCCTCCCACTGCATGTTTCGGACCTGTGTGGAGAACAGCGCACCGTCGTAGAGGCCGAAGTGCTTTCCGATGTTGCGGCAATGCTCGAAGATCTCGGCCCCGTCGGCGAACTTCTTGGACGGTATGAAGTCGAGCTCCTCGAGCAACGGTATGTAGCAGTACGCGTCGTTGTCACACTGAATGCCGGGGAACCGATTCCAGTACCACACTCCGCCGAAATCGCCTGCCATCTCGATCACCCGGACGCCCTCGACACCGGCCTTCTTGAGGTAGGCCCCCGAGAGCAGGCCCGCGATACCGCCGCCGAGCACGACGACGTCGGCGTCCTCGGAGATCGGGTCGCGGAACGTCACCGGCGCATACGGGTCGATCTCGTAGAAGTCCGCGAGCTCACCCTCGAGTTCCAAATACTGCGTGGATCCCTCCGGCCGCAACCGTTTGTCGCGCTCGTGGCTGTACTTCTCCCGTAGCGCATCGATGTCGACGTCGTCTGGCGTCTGCGTCGGCCCGCATGTATCAAACATCGTCATTGATCTGAAAGCTCCTGTGGCTCGCCCGTGCCCATGTACTTCGACAGTTGATAATGGAGGTTGACGGTGCTGCGCTCCCGGTACGGATTGGGCCTGGTGCCGGCAAATCCCAGAGATTTCATGCCCTGCTGCACCGCGGCCATGTTCGAGAAATCCTGCGGCAGGACCGACAGCCAACGAGGGTCGCCGACCGGCGTGTACTGCCACTGCGTCTGCGGCTCCTGGCCTTTGGGGAATAGTTCGAATACAGCGACCTCGAAAATGCACTTGTTCGGATCGTAACTCGCGTCCGGGCGCGCGCTGTAGCACAGCGCGCTGGTAAGTCCCTGTCCCACTTGGAAGTTGGGGAAGATCTGCCACGCCGTGCCGCTCTGGCCCAAAATGTCGGCGGGGATCGTCGGCCAGAACACTCCACGGGCCTCGTCGTCGCGACGCGCGGACGACAGCCAGTGCTCGAGGACCTTGTCCGCCGGTGTGCCTTCCGGCAGTTCGTCGACCAGTCGCTTGGCTGCGTTCACCAGCGTCTGGGTGGTGGTCGCGTTGGTCTCCTCCATCGTGTACACCTGCATTTCCGCCGTCGAGATACGGGGATCACCGGTACCCAGGCGGATCTTGCTTTTGGTCTCCTCCAGGTCGGCAGGAGCGTCGTAGCCGATGTTGCTGTGCCTGCCCTGCGCCTTGGCCCAGCCTTTGAACTCGCCGAACTTGTTGAACTCCGGGTGCGTGGTGAACACGTGGTAGGTCTCGTTGAAGGCCTCCATCGCGACTTTCCAGTTGCAGTCGAAATTCAGCCACTTGCGCCACTTGTAGCGCATGTTCTCCAAGCCGAAAGGGTCGAGAATCTTCGCTGCGGGGAACAGGTAGTCCTGCAACGCCTCGCAGTCGGGATCCATGTTGACCCAGAGCCAGCCGCCCCACGTGTCCACCCTCACCGGAGCGAGATGGGTGAGATCAGGGGTCAGCACGCCCTTCCAGTCGTCCTGCTCGCGGATGTGAGTGCATGCGCCGTCCAGCCCGTAGGTCCAACCGTGGAAACCGCAGACGAACGACTTTCGTGTTCTGCCGCAGGCGTTCTTGTCACCCTCCGCGGTGTCGATCAGCCGGCGGCCGCGGTGCATGCACACGTTGTGGTGCGCCGCGAACTCGTCAGGGCCGGTACGCACGACGATGATCGAGTCGTCGAGGATGTCGTACGTGAGGTAGCCGCCCACCTCGGGGATCTCCTCGACCCGTCCGGCCTGCTGCCACACTTTGCGCCAGAGCTTGTCGCGCTCGGCACGCGCGTAGTCCGCCGAAATGTAGGCCTCCACGCCAATTGTCACGGGTTCGGAAAGCTCTTCTACCGGTTGAGCTTCCGGTCGGCTGTCGGTATCGGTCACTGCTGCCCCCTTATGGCCGACTGATGCTTATGCGGAAGGATTCGTCCTTGAGGAACAACGACGTGTTGTCCGCCCCGAGGTGCGTCCACTTCAGGCTCAGACCCCCGTCGACGAGCAGCGTCTGGCCGGTGATGTAACTCGACAGGTCCGACAGCAGGAAAAGGATTGCGCCGGCCTGTTCCTCCGGCCTGCCGCGCCTGCCCATCGCGATGGCCCGGCGATCGCGCTCGGGATCCTCGTCGACGTAGGTGCGCGACGCGGCCGTCTCGGTCACTCCCGGCGCCACGGCGTTCACCCGGATGTTGTCGAGCGCGAGTTCAACCGCCATCGTGCGCGTCATCGCCACGACGGCGGCCTTCGCGGCGCCGTACGCGACGTGGAACGGTGCGGTGTTGATACCGCTGATCGACGAGACCGAGACGATGGACCCCGCAAGCCGCCGGGTGCGTAGCTCCGTCGCGACTGCCTGGCTCATGAAGAACGCGGTCTCGAGGTTCGCGGTGAACAGCTGGCGCCAGTCGGTCCGATTCACCCGCGTCGACGGCATCCAGGTCGACGGCGCCGCCCCACCCGCGATGTTGACCAGCCCGTAGAGGTCGCCGTCGACGCGTCGTACCTGGTCGATCACCGCGGCGATGCCCTCGTCGGTCGACGCGTCGGCAGTCATGGGGATTACCGCGAGCCCCTGCTGGACCAGCGGCGCCACGTGCTCGTCGAGGTTCTCCTTCGACCGGCTCACCGCGATCACGGTGGCGCCGGCACCGGCGGCCATTCTCGTCACGGTGGTGCCGATACCACCGCCGCCCGCACCCGACACGACGACGACGCGGCCCTCCAGCGTCAGCGGATCATTCACTGCGGCTTCGCCCGACCCGGTATTTGTCCGGACAACATACCTCACTCTGCATATTGCAGAACACTATTCCGCAGCAGTTATACTTGCGTCAAGACGTAAGTGGGGCTGTCGATATCTATTGTCTGGACTAGCGGTAATTGATAACGTCCAGTGCCATGTCGCTGCACGACAACCGGTATCCAGCCGCGAACACGCCGACGGTCGCCCAGGGTTGGCGACTCGATCGCGTCACGGCACCCAGCCGGCTGTACGGCGCCAACGGATTGCGCACCGGCCCCGACGGGCGCGTGTACGTCGCGCAGGTCACCGGCAGTCAGATCAGCGCGCTGGATCTTGCGACCGGACAGGTCGAGAGTGTGAGCCCAAAGGGCGGCGAGATCATCGCCCCCGACGATGTGGCGTTCGACGCGAGCGGCAACCTCTTCGCCACCGAGGTGATGGACGGCCGGGTCAGCATGCTCGGCACCGACGGACGCACACGGGTACTGCGCGACGGCCTACCCAGCGCGAACGGCATCACCGTTCACAACGGCAGGCTCTTCATCGGCGAATGCCGCGATGGCGGACGGCTGCTCGAACTCGACCTCAACGGCGGCCCACCGCGGGTACTGCTGGAAAACGTGCCGTCGCCGAACGCGATGGAGGTGGGGCCCGACGGCCTGTTGTACTTCCCGGTCATGGGTGCCAACGAGATCTGGCGCATTGATCCCGAAGGTGGTGACGCGCAACGTGTTGCGGGCGGCCTTGGCGTCCCCGACTCGGTGAAGTTCGATGCCGACGGGTACATCGTCTCCACCCAGGTGGCCACTGGGCAGGTGTTGCGGGTCGACCCACGCAGCGGAGATCACACGGTGCTCGCACAGCTGACGCCCGGGTTGGACAACTGCACATTCGCCGACGGCCGGCTTCTCGTGTCCAATTTCACCGGAGAGGTCACCGAGGTTCTCGGCGGTGGCGAGACCCGCACGGTTCTGCCCGGCGGCCTCAATTGGCCGCTCGATCTCGCGGTCGGGGATGACGGCAGCCTCTATATCGCTGACGGCACGTACGTCTACGTGGCCCGCTCCGACGGTTCCCTGCAGACCGTCGGGATGTTGTTCTCCCCCGGCTATCCCGGGTTCGTCCGCGGTCTGGCGTCGGCGGGAGACGGTGAATTCGTGGTCACGACCTCCGGTGGTCAGATCGCGCGCTACCGTCCCGTCGTCGGCGAGACCGATTATCTCGCTGACGGTTTCGACCAGCTGTACGGTATCGCGATCGGGCCTGCAGACACGATTGTGTTCAGCGAACTCGGCACCGGCCGGGTCCATGCGCTGCGGTCGGGCAATGTCGAGTCGCTGGCATCGGGGTTGCAGCAGCCGATCGGTGTCGCGTTCCATCCCGACGGGACTCCTCTCGTCGCGGAGTCCGGCGCCGGGCGGGTCGTCAAAGTCGCGGGCTCGGGGGTGGAGACGGTGGCTGGCGATTTACGTTGCCCGCAGGGCATTCTCGTGGTCGATGGGCTGTTGTACATCGTCGACGC
>JAVHWG010000530.1:0-3137 GCA_032159965.1 Mycobacterium sp. | reverse complement strand
ATAACTTGAGCAGCAATGGAAGCAGGCTCAGCACCGCAAAGAACGCGATCGTCAGGAGCCACAGCGCCATCGCGGTGGCGTCGGACAGTGTGTGGCCGTGCATCGCGACCCATCGGGCACCGGGGCCGCGGTCCGAGGACGAGATCGCGGACTGACGGGCTTGTGCCAACGTGTGATCAGCGGCCTCGACCTGGGAATCGAGGCCCGGGCCCAGACGGTCACGCGCAGTGATCGCGTCATCCAGCTCGCGCTGAGTGTCGGCGAGAACGTCATTTGCCGTCCGAGTTTCCGGGCCGGCACCGGGGACTCCGGTGATCCGGGTCTCGGGGCAGCTCGGCGAGGGATTGAACTCGCAACGCGCGACAACCAATGCCTGATCGCGGCGGGTACGCGCGTCCTCGACCGCGACGTCCAAGGCGATCCGTGTTTGCCGGATTCGTTCGGCGTCGGCCGCGGCCTGCACAACCGCGGGCGTGGAGTCGGCGGCCTGTGCGGCCTGCTGGTCGATGCGCTGATCGATCGACCCGGAGAACATCACGACGGCGGCAATCTCACCGACCACGGCCGCAAGGACGACGACGACGGCGGCGCGTCCCAATACGCTCAACAGACTGCGTCTAGGTCGATACGCGACCGCGTAGTTGACGGCGCCCACGACCAGCGCTAACAGAAACGTCAGCGGCAGGATTGCGAGCACGTGCCAGTGAGTTGACTCGGCGACTGCGACGGTGGCGACCAGCCACGTCAGTGCGGCGGTGACCAGCACAATCAGATCACCGAGTTCGATAGATTTACGTACGCTCATCGGAACCGAAAACACCTCCCGGTTCTCAAGCGTGGCAGGGGATTCGCCGACACACCGAATCCAACGGGCATCGTGTGGCAGGGCTCACAGTTACAGCGTCGCCGACGGTTCTTGAAGTCGGCAATCTCTCGTACCCCCACCAGGAATCGAACCCGGATCTTCGGTTCCGTAAACCGACGTCATGTCCGTTGGACCATGGAGGCTTGGTACGGGCGTGAACGGGCTGATCTTCCGCTGAGATGACAGGCCTAGCGTGCCTACGCTTGGAGTCGAACCAAGTCCCCCGGAGCTTCAATCCGGAGCTCATCCAGATGAGCTACGAAGGCGAGACAATGGATAGCCGCCTTCGGGTCATAGGCCTGAAGGGATACCGCGTTATCTATCGCGCCACGCATTTAGTTGTCAGTATTCATCGGCATCACGGACGAGACCGTAATGCCAGTGCGCCCAGACGGATTCGAACCACCAAAGCCGGAGCATGCGGGTTACAACCGCACTTGATCGCCTATTCGTGGACGCATGGATATTCAGTTGTGCACAGTCGGGCCTCGCCAGGATTCGAAACCCAAAGTACGGACAGCACCCCTGTGGGTGCAACGGATTTTCGTCGGATCGGCCGCACCCGTTACAGAAAGCGGTCAGGCGGCCCCACGTACAGTGCTGCGCATGCAGATCCGCGACCATGCCACCAGCGACGGCGCCAAGCCGGCCGTCATCCTGCACCCCACGGGAATGACGGTGACGTTCGCTGAGCTGGAGGCGCGTGCGAACCGGTTGGCACACCTGTTCCGCAAATCGGGCCTGCGCGAAGGCGACACCGTTGCTGCGATCCTGGAGAACAACGAACACGTCCATGCAGTGATGTGGGCTGCCCGGCGCTGCGGTCTGTACTACACGCTGATCAACACCCACCTCACCGCACCGGAGGTGGCCTACATCGTCGAGAACTGCGGCGCCAAGGCGATCATCGGTTCCCAAGCCATGCGCGGCGTTTGCGAGGGAATGCCGGCGGCCATCCTGCCGGACCTTCTGATGATTGCCGACGACGACCTCGAAGGCTGGCAGCGCTACCCGGAGTGCGTGTCCGACCAGCCGGACACCCCGATCGGCGACGAATTCGAGGGCGATCTGCTTCAGTACTCGTCGGGAACTACCGGCCGCCCGAAAGGGATTCGCCGGCCGCTGCCTCATGTCACTCCGGCGGAGGCGCCCAACTTCCTTTCAGTGTTGCTGGGGATGATCGGTGTGGACAAGGGCTCCGTCTACATGAGCCCCGCGCCGCTGTATCACACCGCGCCATGTCTGTGGTCGATGTCCGCGTTGGCGATGGGCGCGACAGTGGTCGTGCTCGAGAGGTTCGACCCCGCAGACGCTCTCGACTGTATCGAGCGTCACCGAGTCAGCCATGGCCAGTTCGTCCCCGTGATGTTCGTGCGGATGCTGAAATTGCCTGAGGCCGTGCGCAACTCTTATGACGTGTCCAGCCTGCAGCGGGTGATTCATGCCGCCGCACCGTGCCCAGTGCAGATCAAGCAGCAGATGATCGACTGGTGGGGGCCGGTTGTCGACGAGTACTACTCCTCCTCCGAAGGCGCGGGCATCACGTTCATCTCGGCCGAGGACTGGATGAAACATCCAGGCTCAGTGGGGAAGTCGCTGTTGGGGGCTGCCCACATCCTCGACGATAACGGCCACGACGTCCCGGCCGGACAGACGGGCCAGGTGTTCTTCGACGTCGGCGGTGCCCGGTTCGAGTATCACAAGGACCCGGAGAAAACGGCGGCCTCGCGCGACCAGCACGGCTGGGTGACCGTAGGCGACGTCGGCTACCTCGACGAGGAGGGCTACCTGTTCCTCACCGATCGCCGCCACCACATGATCATCTCGGGCGGTGTGAACATTTATCCGCAAGAGGCCGAGAACCTGTTGGTGACACACCCGAAGGTGCTCGACGCCGCGGTGTTCGGTATCCCCGACGAGGAGATGGGCCAGTCGGTGAAGGGCGTCGTCCAGACGGTCGACCCGGCCGACGCCACGCCTGAGTTCGCCGCCGAGCTGGTGGCGTGGCTGCGCGACCGTCTGGCGCACTACAAATGTCCGCGCACCATCTCGTGCGAGGCTCAGCTGCCGCGTACCGACACCGGCAAGCTGTACAAGCAGGAGCTGATCGCGAAATACTCTGCTGATGGGCCGAAGTAAGGTTCCGTCAGGCAATACTGCCATGTTGCGGCAGCAACTCTGGTGTCGGTCGGGCGAAACGGATGAGTAGCGGACCCTATTTCGACGACCTCTACGTCGGCCAGGTTTTCGACTCGGCGCCGTCGATGACGCT